>CAZXUK010000054.1:0-2683 GCA_964644045.1 uncultured Gammaproteobacteria bacterium | reverse complement strand
GAAGAATGTGAGGGTCCGGGCGAAGGAACTTCAGAAGATGACCAGTATGAATGTATAGATTGCGCTTGGACAGGCGGTTGGTGCGGGGACGGAGACATTCAAGACGGAACCGATGGTACTAATAACCACGGAGAAGAATGTGATATTAATGAAAATGTAAGTGAAAAAAGGAATACTCTCCAAAACCAAGGAATTCTCAATGTCCCCGGTGTGAGTGATGAAGAGGTGGAAATTATTTATGATTCCGCTTGCATCTCTTGCAGTTTTAGTGAAGTCCAAGATTGGAGTGATATTGGCTTGGGGTGCTATGTGGACGATTCTTGTGAAAAAGGCAAATTTCTTAGATGGAATCCGGAGACTGAAGAATGGGAATGCGTGCCTTTCGACCCTCCTTTATATGATTACTGTTGTATAAAATTAGAGGGATCTGAAAATGAATCATTTAATCCATCTCAAGACTTTGACGGAATAAATATAGTTTATCCGGGGTCTACTTATTCGTGTTCGAAAGATAATTGCGACGGTTATGAAGATGGCGGTTCCGGAAATATTAATTATCTTCAATATTCCGAGGATTTTATTGGAGAAATCAGTAATAAATATGGTCCTCGGTATGATTATCAATGTGATGATGTTTGCAGAAACAGAGGTAAAGTATGCGTGGGGGTGGGTTTACACCCACCGGAAACACAGAATTGTGTGTATGTAACGCATGACAAGGGGGAAAGTTGCGTAAGCTCACCTGATAATTTGTCAGATATTGATTGTAAGGCAACCTTCCATTATTGGAGTAGTCATAGTTGTTACTTGGATCCTCATGTCTATCCTGTGGGGTCCACCGCTTGTTATTGTAAATAATAAATTTATTTATGAATTTATTCTACAAAAATAAAATGATCATCGCTTTTGCTTTGTTAATACTTATTATTGGTATTTCTCTGGTGTCATACTTTATTTTTTTTAAAGAAAAAGATGATCAAAACAAGTATAGAAGCGAAATTGAATCCGATCAAGTCCAAGAACAGCCCTCAGAGCTGGAAAAATTAAGAAATAAGGTTATCAACAGTAAATCTGCCGAATATGAGGACAATTTAGTGACTTTTCTTGAAAAAGACTTTGAACATTCTCGTGATGTGGCGGATAATAAAAAAGAGGATCTCTATAATGTGAATGATGAATTGAATACTTATCACACCACAACAAAGAATCAATGCAACCAGTTAAAAAATCAAGAAAAAAGAGAGCAGTGTCTGCAAACACTTCGCTATTATGATATTGTCAATAAAAACAATATAGATAGATGCGAAGAGTTATCCGGAAAGATAAGAGATTTGTGTTATTTTCGATTGGGTCGACAAGCAAAAGATTGGAAAATATGTTATAAAATAAAAACTAAAAGTCTGGAGGAGGCCTGTGTCCATGATAACGGTTTTATAAACAATAATACTGATGTTTGTGAGTATTTTGAAGAGGAGGGAAGTGAAGAAGAGGTAGATCATCATGAGCACAAAGAATGTGTCGATCGCATCAAGGCCATCAATAACGGGGACATAGTTAAGCAACAACAAAAAGGTGATATAAGCAATTGTTCAGAAATCACTACTTTGGAATATTTTAATCAATGTGTGCTACGGAGCGACAATAAATGCACTGAGTTAGAAAACGAAGATCTTGTTAAGAAATGTCAAAGTATTCGTTATTTCAGTAGTATTATAAACACAGACAATAAAGAAAATTGCGAATTATTGCCGTTAGAGAGGTTCTCAAAAGTCTGTAACATTTATTTTCAAGAAGGAAAGAAATTTATAGATTCCGATGATGACGGGTTACCCGATAATAAAGAGCTATGGTTCAATACCGACCCCTTTGAAGCATTTGGTTCAGAGGAGGAGCATGTTTTGAATGAAGGCTCCGATTTAAGTTATAGCGACATTTTATACACAAATTCCGATATCGATTCTGACAATGATGGAATTTCGGATTTTGAAGAATTAAAGTCCGGTACCGACCCCAGCATCCCGAATAATTGATAAAAACTAAACAGTTTGAATATTGAATTATAAACAAAATTATTCAAAGAGCTGTTTTGTTGTGTGGTATTGAAGCCTTTCCAATATTTTTATCAACTTCAAAAATAAAGCATAGATAAATATACTTAAATCATGAACAATCGAATTTTTATCTCTACTAAATACGGGAACTTACAAGTTCCTCTTTTTCTACCTGACGCCACCCGAGGATTTGTTAAGCTCTTAAGCAACCAAGAACTTAACAAAACAAGCGTTAAAGCCATGGTGGTAAACACTTTTCATCTTTATCTTAATCCGGGAATTCAAGTAATAAAAAGGGCTGACAAAAAAAGCAAGGGATATAAAAAGAATATCCATAAATTTATGGATTGGGACGGTGTTTTGATGTCTGACAGCGGAGGTTTCCAGGTTTTTTCTTTGATCCATAAAAACCCCAAAATGGGCAGAATTTATGAGGATAAAGTGGTTTTTAAGTCTCCCGAAGACGGAAGTGAACATGAATTAAGCCCGGAGAAATCAATCCAAATTCAGTTTGACTTGGGGGTGGATATGATGGTTTGTCTGGATGATTGTCCTCCCAATGACTATAATCGCCTTCAAATAAAAGACTCTATAAACAGAACTTTGGCTTGGGCCGAGAGATGCAGATCAGA
>CAZXUK010000053.1:0-2800 GCA_964644045.1 uncultured Gammaproteobacteria bacterium | reverse complement strand
ATGAATTTATCAGGGCGGTTTTAGATGGAAAGGCAAAAAAGGAACAATGTCCTTACATTAAAAAATCTAAAGATGATTAATTTTAAATAATTATGTTAAATAACAAATTTGAAAAAATAAATCAACAAGGAGTATATAAATTTTATCGTTTAAAAAATTTTCCTATTTCCTTTTTATCAATTGGTTTAGGACTAATTGGATTTACTCTAGCTTGGCAAAAGGCTGAACATACTTTGAGTTTCTCTTTTCAAATAAGTAATTATTTATTTTATTTTACTCTAGCGGTTATAGGAATTATTTTATTTTTTTATTTATTAAAAATAATTAAATATCCCCGGGAAATTAAAAAAGAATTTTATCATCCTATAAAATTGAATTTTTTTCCCATTTTAGCAAAACTTTTTTTAATTTCCAGTTTGATTTATTTAAGCTGGAATTTAACAGTTTCAGAATATTTATGGTGGGTAGGGGTTGTAATTCAATTTATTTTTACAATCATTATTATGTCTGCTTGGATAAGGCATGAAAAATTCGAAATTCATCATATAAATCCTTCTTGGTTTATTCCCGTGGTAGGAAGTATTATTATACCCATAGCCGGTGTTCAGCACTTTTCTCCGGAGTTATCCTGGTTTTTCTTTAGCGTGGGTTTTTTCTGGTGGTTAATTTTAACTGTTTTGGTGATGAATCGGGTTATATTTCACCATCCTATCCCCAATAAATTAGTTCCTACTTTTTTTATTTTATTCGCCCCTCCTGTTATCGGTTTTATAGCTTTAACCAAGCTTTTAGGGGGGTTAAATCCTTTAGGAAATGTTTTGTATTATTTTGGAATTTTTATGTTTGTTTTGATAATTTTTCAGTTTAAAATGTTTTTTAAACTAAAATTTTATTTATCTTGGTGGGCATATTCTTTTCCTGTGGACGCTTTAGTAATTGCTACTTTTTTAATGTATCATTTAACCGGACTTGTATTTTATAAAATTATTTCCTGGATATTGTTTGTTTCATTGAATTTATTGATTTTAGTTTTAGTCTTGAGAACCTTAAAGGCAATTAAAGATAAGCAAATTTGTATTGATGAAGAGGATTAATTTTAAATTATTTTATATGAGCAAATCAATTAAAGGTTATTTAATTAATCGAATCGAAAAATTGGGTAATAAGGATTATAATCATATTACCTTTGAAGATGAGAACAAAAAATTTGGAGATATGCTTCAGTCCATAGTTCCCGAGGTGGGAGACCGAAAAAAAGTTAAGATAACCATTGAAATTTTAGAAAAATAGAATTTATTTAAAAATTTATGATTAATATTTCAAAAAATAAATGTATAGGTTGCGGCATTTGCGTGAGTTTATGTCCGGAAGAGGTAGAAATAATAGATGGTCAGGTTAAATTAAAAGGAGAAAAAGAGAAATGTTTAAAGAAAATTTTAAACGCTTGTCCGCAACAAGCAATAAAAGAAATAGATCGAAAATTGGTTTTTGCTTTAGGAACTGATGATAAGAAAAATATAAAAGATAATGATCATGTGGGCGAAGCAAAATATTTTCAGATTTGGAATTATTCAAAGGGAGAATTAGTTTATAAAGAAGAGAGAAAAAATGCTAAATATCAAGAGGATGAAGAAAAAATTTATGGTGATCCCGGAAAAGCTCAGGCGGTTTCTAATATTTTAGGAAATGTAGACGTGGTAGTGGGAAAAATGTTTGGCCCTAATATTGTTAGGATGAAAAATAGATATGTTTGCGTTGCGGTCAGAGAAGGAGAGATTAGTAAAGTAATTAAAATAATTAAAGAGAACATCAATGAAATAGTAGAAGAATATGAAAAAAAAGATAGAAACGGTTTAATTTTAAATTAAAAGATTAATATTAAAAAATATGTTTAAAGAGAAAAAATTAAATTTAATAATTTTTATTGCTTTAATGGGTACCTCGGCTTTGGCTTTGGTTACTCAGATGATTTTTAACAATATTTATGCCCAAATTTTTTCTTATATTTTAGAAATCGGGGTAATTTTTATTTTTTTGTTTTATCTAATGGTATTTTTAAACCATTTAATAAAAAGAAAAAATTTTTGGGAAAATTTAAAAAATCCTTTAAAATCAAATTTATATTCCGCAGTACCTATAACCGCGGCTTTAATTTCTATAATGCTGATTAAAATTGGCATACCTTATGGAAGTAAATTTGAAATTAGTATTAGTATTATTTTTTGGTTATTAAGTTTATTTTTTTCTTTGCTTTTTATAATTTTGGTTCCGATTAATTTAAAATTTAGGTCAGCTCCGGAACAAGTTACCGGAGTTTGGTTTCTTCCTCCGGTGGGAATTTTTGTTTTGATTTCCGCTGGTTCAATTTTGGCTTTGCAATTTTCTAGCCTTGCCTATACTGTTTTTTTTCTAAATCTTTTTTTATTAGGACCTGCTTTTGTATTATATTTTCTTACCTTAAATTTAGTTTATTTCCGGAGTAAATTTCATGAGCCGGATCAAGTTAAGATGGTCCCTACCTTTAATATAGTTTTAGCCCCAGTGGGAGTATCGATTTTAGCTATGCTCACTACTTCCAAATTGCTTGTTAAATATAATTTTTTAGGAATAGGCGATTTGTTTTTAGGGATTAGTAAAATATATTCTTTGTTAATGTTCGGTTATGGTTTGTGGATATTGTTGGGATTATTTTTGCTTTATTTTAGGTCAGTTAAAGAAAAAGGATGTATCCCTTTTTCTGAATTATGGTGGGCTTTTATTTTCCCGATAGGAGCTTTTATTTTAGCTTCTTTAAATTTTT
>CAZXUK010000052.1:0-2858 GCA_964644045.1 uncultured Gammaproteobacteria bacterium | reverse complement strand
TATTCCAAATATATTCCAATATATTATTAGCCACAAAAATATTTCCCAAAAGAAGCAAAGAAAAAACAATAATTAAAAACTGGGTAACAATTAATTTAACTCTAAAAAGATCATATCTAAAGATAGCATAGGCAGTAAAACCAACCATGAAAACAGTAAAAATTTGACCCAACCAGTTTAAAGAAAAATAACCAAACCAAGGCATTATCAAATTAGTCACAAAAGCCAAATTGGTAGCAACAATATAACCAAAAAAAAATGCTAACAATTTGAGCTTTTTTTATTTTATTTTTTTCGTCTTTTTTTCTTAATACTTGACAATATTTTTTAAACAATCTAATAAAAGCTAAAAGAAAAAAGCTTAAAATATAAACTACATAAATAAAATAAAAAGGGCCGAATATTATTTCTTTTTCTTGTCCTGGAATCACGTTTACTTCTTCTATAATTAAACCAGGTATGGATATTAAAATAATAATAATAAAATTTAAAAAAAATATTATATTTTTTTTATCTTTAATTTTTTTTCTGTTTGGGAGGGAAAAATATAAGTAAAATATAAAAAACTACTGGCTATAACGGTTGGAGTAATATAAAGAATTATGCACCAAAACAAACTTGATTCGAGCGGAGCGGAGCGATATAAAAACATAGCCAATATCCAAGATATAATAGCTAATATATTCCAAACATAAACTTTATTAATTTTATATTTTATTCCATAAAAAAATATTAAAACAGCCAATATTAAATTAAATAAAGCTGTTATCAATAAAAACAAATTTTTAGTATCCAATAATATATCCATAATAAAAATAAACTGTTATTTTAAATAAATTATATCATATTTTAGCTAAAAGAAAAAAGCGCACTTTTATTAATTAAAAGCGCGCTTATTAAAAAAATTAAAAAAACTCCTTAGAAAGATCCTTAACGATCACTTTCATATCTGGAGAATTCCAAGCAGCACAGGCAGGTATACCTCCTGCATAAGCCTTGGGGAAAGACGGAAATGATGAAGCTTCTACTCCAGCGACATGATAAACTTTATTACCTTTTTTCGCAAGAGCAGCAATTTCCTGTTTACTGGGTTCGGGATAGGTTTCATTGATTAAAACCAAATCCGGCCAAAACAATGGAAGATAATTAGAAAGAGCGTGCTTTTTGGTAATATTTATAATTATAGCCCTTTTTCCTTCTAGGGAATAAGGCCAATTAATATAATCAATCCCGTCTTCGCAATCCACTGAATAAACTTCCCTTGAATAAACCCTATTATTCAATTTTTCAACCAGACGAGAACCAATAAAGCCCTTGCCTCCCAAAACAACCAAAGGAACTTCTTCCCAATTTAAAATCTTCCGAACCTCTTCCTCGGCTTTAACCACAGCTTTAACTGTAACTTCAGCCTCAGGAGCCTCTGAAATTAATTTGTGCCTGTGAAGCATCCCGGGAATGATTCCGGCACTGGTCATCTGCTCCGCTCTCAGCATATCTTTTATCCGGACAAATTTTTTCACAAAAAAAGCCAATTTTTCTTTATTTTCCGGATTTTTAAAATCTTGATCGGTGGAAGAAATAACAAACATTACCCCCCACTTACCATTTTGTTTAAAAATACCGGCAGGCCAAGGACACCAACGCATCTTATACCGACACCGCTTATAAACATAAGCGTTGGCATATTCCTCACTGGCCGGATAGGCCACAAAAATGGTTTTTAAAAAACCTTTTTTTTTGTTAAACCAACCCACGACCCTAAAAACAAAATTGTGGTTAAACAACAAATTCAGGAAAAGGAGAAATATTTTGCGAAAATGGACAATCATTTTCTTTTTTATCCCCACTTTCTTAGAAAATTTACCTTCCATTTTAGTGTTTTTCATCAATATTCCTCACCTCCTTTTTTAGTTTTTAATGTTCGATAAACTACTTTTTTAAAATTATATAAAAAATAACTTTCAATTTTAAAAAGGTGGGAAGAATAAAAAACTCATCCTTCCCACTTTCATTCAATGTTGAGTCCGGAAGATAAAAATTCCGGAGATAACCAATCTTGCCAGCCACAAACAAATGGCTACCAACCCGACTTTTACTCCGTCTTCTTTAAAGGATTTCCGAACCAGATAGCTATTCATTACACAATACATTTAAACTACCTCCTTTCTTTTTGAATTATTAAATAAAGAGCTTTTTTTATTATAATTTATATTATAAAATTTGTCAAATTTTGTGGCATTGCAGCGTCAAATTTACACTAGCCAATTCATTTAATTTTTGCATAGGTGTTAATCCATTTATGTTTAAACCCCGGTGTTTCTTCTGGTAATTATAAAATAAGGCAAAATAGAAAATAGAGTCAAAATAGGGTTGGGTCTTGAATTCTTAATTCTTTATGATTTTACCCACTGTTGAATAATACAGATCAAGAAAATTACCTATTTCTGCCTGGGTATAGCCATACTTCTGTGATACTTTCGTTATTAAATCATCTCCTTGTCATGCGCCTGTTCGGCCACCTACGGAGCATCCTCTGTTTTGAACGGACAGAGGGTAAAATTTTTGGTTTTGATGGAAAGTTATTTTATAGAATAAAATTAATTTTTTTAGTATTATCCCTGTTATAACCAAAAATTTCAAGTTCTACCGGACAAACTTCCCCAAAACAAACACTCCATCCCCGATCCTGACTAAAACCGGAAAGGCCAGGATCAAATAAGCTTGGTCAAAATTTTTATTCACGGAAAAATTTCTACCGTTTTTTTCGAATCCTTTTACTTCATTTTTTCTTTTTCTTCTTGTATTCTTGCTTCTTCTTTTTATCTTTCTTGATCACGGGCAATTTTATAAAAAAAGTG
>CAZXUK010000051.1:0-3110 GCA_964644045.1 uncultured Gammaproteobacteria bacterium | reverse complement strand
GTTACTGGGTCAAGTCTTGAATTTTGAATCCCTTATAATTTTATTCTCCGTTGAACAAGAGTTATCTAAAATTCAAGACCCGACCCCATTACATTTCTTTGATATTGTAATAAACCGGGTTTATTTCCGTATAATTATATAGATAGAAGAAAGAAAATACAGTAGGCACCCCGCCCTTCGTAAAGAAGGGGGTGCCTATATTTTTATGATGAAAAATAAAAAGAAACAATCACCCCGAACAGCCGGTTCCGGGCAATTTTGGAAGCAGCTTTGGGATATGATCACCCCTTCTCATAAGCAAATAAAGATTCTGTTTATTTTTATTATCGGTTTTCGTTTGTCCCAGCTGATCGCTCCTTATGTTTTAAAATTGATAGTGGATGAGCTTTCCCGTTTTAATGCGGAGCGGATCGGTTATCTCTTGCTTCTGATTGCCGTCTTTTTTGTAGGTGAACAATTTTCTTCTGTTTTGTCTTATTTCAAAGATAGAAGAACTTTTTCCGTTTTGGTGGATGCGGAGTGTTATCTTCCCACTCGTATTCAAGGAAAATTGGTTAATCTTTCCTTGGATTATCATGAACGGGAGAATACCGGGAATAAGATAATCAAAACCGAAAGAGGAATATATAAAATAGTTGAGCTTTTGGGCAACCTGGCCTTTGAAGTGATCCCCACTTTGATTCAACTTGTTGTTACTCTGATTGTTTTAAGTATTTTGGACTGGCGCATCGGTCTTTCCTTTGCTTTCTTTTCTCCGCTGTTTATTTATATTACTTTCAGAATAAACAAGAAGATTTATCCGGTTAGGAAGAAAAGGCACAAAAAACACGAAGAATCTTCCGGTAAAATGGGCCAATCCATAATGAACATAAATACGGTTAAATCTTTTTCCCAGGAAGCAAGAGAGGAGAAAGAGTATGGGGGAATGCGGGAAAAACTGAGAAAATGGGAATTATTTGAATGGTTTAGTTTGTTGAAATGGAATTTGGGCAGGAATTTAATTATTGATATGGGCCGGGTGAGTATTTTGGTTTTAAGCGTATATTTAGCTTGGCAAGGAGAGGTCACCATCGGTTCTTTGGTGTTTGCCGTTACCTTGTCCGAGAAGGCTTATTTTTCTTTGTATCGGCTTTCCAGATTTTATGATCGCATGGAAGAGGGAGCAGAAGCGGTGAATCGGCTTGCGGATATAATAAACGAGGAACCGAGTATTAAAAGTCCGGAAAACGGTATTAAACCGTCCAAAATAAAAGGAAAAGCGGAATTTAAGAATGTGGATTTCAGTTATGATAGCCAAAAATCAAAATATTTCAAAGCATTAAAAAATGTGAATTTGGAAATTCAGCCGGGCGGGGTTACGGCTTTGGTCGGTCCTTCCGGAGGAGGCAAGACCACTATTGCCAAGATGATCTATCGCCATTATGACCCCCAAAAGGGACAGGTGTTGCTGGACGGCTACGATTTGCGGGAGTATGATTTACGGGCACTGAGAAAGTCTATTGCTATTGTTCCGCAGGAAGTGGAAATATTTGATTTGAGCGTGAAGGACAATATTTCTTATGCCAAATCAAACGCCTCTTTGGCCGAAATTAAACATGCGGCTCAAGTGGCCAATGCCGAGGAATTCATTAATAATTTACCCGATGAATACAATACTTTGGTGGGCGAAAGAGGAATGAAGCTTTCCGGAGGGCAAAGGCAAAGGATTGGTATTGCCCGGGCTGTTTTGGCTGATCCGTCCATTCTTATTTTTGACGAAGCCACCAGTAATCTGGACAGTTATAGTGAAAAATTAATTCAACAGGCCATGGAGAGGCTGGGCAAGGGAAGGACTATGATTCTTATTGCTCATCGCCTCAGCACTATCAAAAAAGCGGATAAGATCATAGTTTTGGAAGATGGGCAAGTCGTGGAACAAGGCGGCCATAATAAGTTGGCGCAGAATAAAGGCGGTTTGTATCGCAAGCTATTAGACCTGCAAAAGACGGGTAATGTGGAATAATTTGAATTTGAAATTAAAAATTTCAAGGTCAGACCCCGGTTAATTTACAAAGATCAACAGGATAAATTTTGGACCTTAAATTTTAATTTGCCGGATGTTTCCGAAAATATCACTTATCGGTACCCGGAAGAATTGGAGGAAAAAACAGAATAGAACAAACCCGGGAATCCGGCCGAGGAGTCCGCTACCTCCCTTTCGAAGCAACCGCCTAAATGTATCATACTGTTGTGTGATACATTTTTTATTGGTTTTTGAATAGGGAACATTTGATTAGCCGGTTTTGGTTTTTATTTTTGTCAATTTTGTTAATTCTTAATAAATATTTGACAAAGAGTTTTAAAAACTATAAAATAAAGATATAAATATCTTAAGGGGGTAGATTTGTTTTTAAGTTTTTTTAATAGTAATTATACACCCCTAGCCCCTCTCCAGAGGGGAATAAAAATAATGATATGCATAAAATCCAAGAAAAAATTTTAAAATTGGCCGGTGAGGTTAATTTGTATGATTTAACTTTGCGTGAGATAGGTAAAAGAATCAAGGAAGGGGATAGTCCGCAAAAGATTAAACATCATTTGAATCAGTTGGCCCGTAAAGGTCTTATTCGGACTGACAAGAAAAAGAAAATTGTTGAGAAAGTGGGACCGGGGGTTAAATCTTCCGGCAAAGTCATTAGTTTGCCCATAATGGGAGACGCTAACTGCGGAGAGGCGACTTGCTTGGCTGAGGATTATGTGGAAGGTTATCTTCATTTGTCCAAAGGAGTTTTGGGAAATTTGTCTCAAAGAAAAGGCAACCTCTTTGTTTTGCGCGCGATAGGTTCTTCCATGAACAAAGCGGTCATAGACAATCAACGACTTGAGGACGGGGATTATGTTTTGATTGATAAAGATAAAAGGAAACCTTCTGATGGAGATTATGTGGCTTCAATAATGGATGGCGCGGCAAATATTAAAAGGTTCTACAAACAAGATGATTATATTGTCTTGGTTTCAGAGTCTACCCTAGATATACCTCCTATCTATATCCACAAAGATGATGTGGATGATTATTTGGTGGCCGGCACCGTGGTTAAGGTTTTAAAACGTCCGGATGAGTTAAGGGAGCT
>CAZXUK010000050.1:0-3579 GCA_964644045.1 uncultured Gammaproteobacteria bacterium | reverse complement strand
TGAAGAAGCAATTCAAAATTATCCTTGCTTTCAAAGGTTTCCGCTGTCTCTTGGGTGTGGGACCGGAATGGAAGCACCGCCAAAGTAAGAGGATGATCCAACCGATGCAGTTCTTGGTCCAAATCGGGATTATACCCCAGATCATCTATGATAATGGCCACTTGAGGCCGGTCTCCCCCCGGCTCCTTTATGGGTTCTTCCTCCTCTTTCGGGTCTTTCGGTTTCTCCTCTTCCACCGGAGCCGTGAACGGCGGCTCCACATCCTTACCATCATCCTCGGAAGGCGCCGTGTCCACGGGGCTGGTTGTTCCGTTGTTCCCACCGATATCCCTTTCCTCCTCTTCGTTAACATTTTTTACCACCAAAAACACGGAAGCAACAATCACCAAGATCGCTCCGAATAGGACCACTCTTTTGAATATATTATGAAATTTCATAATTCTTTTGCAAAATATCCTTCACCCGCAAAAACATTTTCTCATGCCCTTCCGGCCCGGGGTGCAGTCCGTCCGCCAAGTCTTTTTCTTCAAGTAGGTCGAACATATCTATGAATTCTAAATTATTCTCTTGGCAAAACTTCTCTATCTCGGAATTGTATTTTGAAACATTGTCCTTGTCATAGAATTTGGTTTCATCCCAAGGAATGGGCGCGGTTTTTGATTCATCCACTTTGGTCAAGCCGACAAAAATTATCTTGTCCGTAAACTCTCTCGCTTGCCCGGCCAATTCGGCCAAATTGGATTTAAACTTTTCCCTATCCACTCGCGGGTTGTCTTTAGAGTTGATATATTGGGAATCATTGGTGCCGATGGCGAATATAACAATATCCGGTTCTCTGGCCTCCGCTTCTTTTTTGAATCTTTGCAACAGATCATTAGTGTTATTTCCGGAAACTCCGCAATTGTAAATTTCTATATCGAAATTTGATTTCTCAAAATAATTCCTTAAACGCGCCACCCAACCGCCGGCCTCACTATCAGAGGAGCCCCAAGTGATACTGTCCCCAAAAACGCAGATTGTGTCCATGGTATTAGTATTAATATTAAATAATTGTTATTCCCGACCTATCTTTTCACTCATTTCTTTAATAAAAGATTCTATTTTTTTTATTTGTCCTTGGTGCGCCAATTAATCTCAAAAGAAACGGAATGCTTACCGGGAATATCCCATTTGGAAAAACGAAAACAGAAAAGCTGAAATTTGTTTTGGGCGATTTTACCAAATCCAAATCTGTTTAATGTTAATTCAACATCTATGACCATAATGATCGTTTTAATTTTTATTCGGTTATTAATTTTATTCAAAATTCAAGATTTATCCTGTTAATCTTTGTGAATTAACCGGGCCTGACCTTATTATAAAAATCTGATTCAATTTATAACTTAAAAAATCAAACCCAGAAACTAGTTCCACATTCTATTTTACTTTTTTCAAAGGCTAAAATATCCTTAAACGGCAAAATAGCTTTGTTCTCTGGATTTTTGGGCACCCATTTGTCATCCTTTTTTGCCCATTTTTCATATACCGCAGTAGATTTCTGGTAAGTAAGATATTTGTGTAATGTCATAGCGGCCAGCATTGAAGCGGATCCGTGCACATAAATTTTATTATTAGTTTTCGCTTTTTGTCGCAATTCATAATCATTCGTAAATATACCGACAATACAATAACTAGTAGCGCTTTTTTCATCTTGAGTAGCATCATAATAAATAATTTGATCCTGTGGACTTAATCCACTGTAATTATTTTGAATCGTATAATTGGTTCCTTGATTAACAACTTTCACTCCTAGATAGTTAAATTCAAAATTGTGCCCTGACAACTCTCCTTTTTCGTTAAAAAACACAAAATTTGAATTATCGACATAGTGTAAATCCGTATCTTTATCTATTGTTGATGTTTGGCTATTACAATTAGTATCTCCTCCTATTATGGTTGAGGGAGGGCTGACAAAAAGACTGGAGTTGTTTATAAAATTATTACGACTTAACTCTTCAATACATTCTTGGGGGCATTTTAATGTTACATTTTGCGAACCCAAAAAACCCTTAACAATATTAAAGGGGAGTAAGTCACAAGCAAAGGAATACTTTAACGACCTCATTGCCGACTCATCTATATAATCAATTTTCGTAATAACGTTAGTAATCATGAGTATTCAAAATTTAAAATCAAATCTTGGAATTTCAGGATTTTGATTGTTTTTTTATTTTAACTCTGTGTCTATATATTTTAAAAATTCCTTTATCCTATCTTTGTCCTCAGTGGATTTTGAAGATTTTAAATAAATCTCTAATAAACAAATTTTACCCTCATGGGGTAAATAGGCATATATTAATCTAATACCGCTTTTCGCTCCTTTTCCCTTTAAGCTTTTGCAGGCGAACTTTTTAACTTTATAAAATTTTACCTCCTCCCTGTTGCCGGCGCCTTCTATCTCAAAAACGGCTTTATTGTCAATTTCATGAATATGAAAGATCTCTATGGCACTCTTTTTTACAACCTCTAAATCTTCCGCCAAGGTGGGAATTTTTTTTGACAGCTTCTTAAAATCTCTTTTGAATTGGGATGTTTGTTCATACGTTATCTTCATATTCCCGAACCGAATATTCCGGAGCGCGATAAAAAACCGACTCGTAATCAATCGGCTTTAAATCATCGGCCGATATCCAAGGTATATCTTTATGAGAGTATTCTTCCATCTTGGCGGCATTAAAATTTTTAAATCTCTCTATCTCATAATCTATCAACTCCTTCTCTCTGGCGGAAAACTCGGATAAATTCGCTTTTCTCAAGGGCAAATATTTCTTTTGTTTATACTGAAAATATTTTTTGGTCACCGGAGCCAAATCACCTTCTTTTTTCATTTTTTCAACAATATCGGTAAACGCCACCGGAGTCGGGCCGTGATGATTTTTAATATAAGTCGCTCCTATCAATTGATCTTCGTATTTTTCATAATAATCAAAATCAATAAAATAAAACATTTTGCAAATAACCGCCTCTCCCACGTTCGGCAAAGCTCCGATATTTTCCAATAGATAAAGAAGAACCTCTCGGAATTTATCCATTTTTTCTTGGGGGACGGAAATCCTTGTTTTCGGTTCGGCTTTGCTTTTCTTTTTGGTTTTTTCCAATTTAACTTTTGGTTCATATTTTTCTTTGCAGGCCAAAAAATCTTCCAAATCCATATCAAAAAACCGCGCTATCTTCCGCGCTTCCGGTATTTTCATCTCCCTCTTACCTTCTTCTATTTGAGCATAGGTGGGACGGGAAACCCCAATTTTCTTAGCCAAATATCCTTGGCTAATTCCGTTTTTTTGACGAATTTTTTTAAGAAAAGAATTCATATCGATTTTATTTTATATTGAAATATTATCAAATGTAAAAAAATATGTCAAATAAATTGTTATTATATTTGACATATAAAATCTCTGAATAACTCTTATTTCTCCCTATTTTTATAAGCTTGCTTTATCAATGTCATTAAGTAATCTAAATCAGTTTTAGGATCGACAATGATTTCATAATCCCCATTCCCCCAATGGCCGGTAGTTGAGACATCTTTGGCGTATTTTT
>CAZXUK010000049.1:0-3689 GCA_964644045.1 uncultured Gammaproteobacteria bacterium | reverse complement strand
AAAAAGCGGAGATAAAAAAAATGTATCACACTGCAGTATGATACATTTAGGCGGTCACTTTGGAAGGGAAATAGCGGACAGCTCCGAGAGTGGCGCCGGTGAGGAGGTATGGTCTGGGTGGCATAGAAACAATTAGAAATTTAAATTCAAGATTCAAGATTTATCTCGTTAATTGTCGTGAATTAACCGGGGGCCTAACCCCGGAACCCAATCTCTCCACTTCCTGTCGAATAAAAATTTGATTTGATCAATACTGATTACTTTAAAAGCCAAGCCACCCCTGTCCGAACTTTTTTATTTATTTCATCCTCTCTTTGCCGGGTTACCTTTCTGGCGTCATAGATCTGAATGGTTTTGGACCTGGCTCCGAAAAAACCGAAAATAATAAACCGATTAATAATCTTTACGGGATTCAACAATAGGGCATAGAATATTTTTGGACCACCGGAAGTGATCAGGCATACCGCCCTTTTGTCAGTCAAAAGCTTATCCGGAATCGATTTGATCAATTTGTTCTTTCTATATTTAAAAGCAAAACCGGGGGTAAATACCCTTTCCAGAAAACCCTTGAGAATAGCCGGCATTCCTCCCCACCAGATCGGATAAATAAACAGCAACCGGGAAGCCTGCTTGATCTTATTTTGAAATTCCAAATTCTCTTCCGTTATTCTTTTATTTCCGGCGGTATAGTGCTCCTCTTTTTTCAGCACCGGGTCATAGCCGATACTGTAAAGATCGATCACCTCGTATTCTTCTCCTTTTTCGTCCAAAAGTTGCTTGGCCCGGGCCAGAATCCGGGAGTTAAAACCCTCTGTCCCCGGGTGGGCATAAATAATTAAAGTCATAATTAATTTTTTAATTATATCATCCACCGCCTTCCGATAAAAACAAAAATCGGAATCGGAGTCAAACTCCTGACCTTCCAAAGGTCAGGCTATTTTAACTTAGTTTTCTTTGTAGAAAACATAATCATACTTTATTTTCATACTGGTGGGGCCGAACATGCCTTGCCGGGTGGTCACCTCTTCGCCTTGGATCCTGTTTTCAGAAATATTTTCCGGATCTATTACATGTTCAGATGACCAAAATCCGGGACAAGAAGTTTTTTCTATCCGGGGTTCGTTTCCGGTTAAAGTATTGGTTAAAGTCAGATAAGAATCATCTTTAGTGTCCGGATCCAGGGCAAAAGTAGTCCAGCCCGACTCAAAACAAATCCTTATCGGCCTCTCTTCTTGGTCATAATAAGTTTCACTCACCCCGCCCTGGCCTTGACTGGTTTGCCGGGTATGCATCGGAGTCCCCTCCATCATTTCTGCCTTGTTATCATAATCACAACTTATGGTTCTCTCCACAATTTCCATACAATCCGACTCCGGATTATACTCCAGGACATCTTCTGATTTCATAAAGACTTTAAGATAGCTCGGTCCGCTCTGGGAATTTTGCTCTAAGATCATGGTTCCTTGGGAGATCTTGGGACATTCCCCTTCCAATTTTAGGCTATATTCCAGTTTACCTTTGTCTTTTAAATTTGAATTGGCCACAATAAGAACAATTAAATTAATCTGATCATCTGCTAAACAGATCTCCTTTTTAGTGGTTTGGTTCCAATTTTCTTTTTGCCAAGTACCCGAGCTATTTATTAAGGCGGTTATGGTTATGTCTTCCGGATGTTCCTCAAATTCAAAAATAGCGTATTTGGCCCCTTTGTCAGGATCAAAAGAATGCATCCTATAATCCATTCCCCCCTTATTCAAGTTAAACTTGTAATCCCTGTCTTGTTTTTCAAAATCGGTAAAATATTTAGAAGCGTTTCCCCTGGGATGCTCTCCTTCGGGAAATTCGGGATCATCCTTATATTTGAAAAAGGGCCCGTAATTCCAGTTATAAAAAGCATAATCCTGATAAGCTAATTTATATTCCGGAACGGAATTTTGAGCTGACTCCCGGATGTCATTGTTAGCCGCTTTTTTTAAAGTTTCTACCACATAACTGTCATCATAATATTGGCTTAAAAAATAAAACCACATATATCTTCCATACTCCCAATCATTTTTAGATGTTACGAGTTCCTCGTCCAAGTGTTCAAAAAAATCCTTGGGTAAATATTGGTGCTCAGTATTATAATCGGGATAAATATAGTCCTCGGCCCAAACTGCCGTACCTTCGGCGATCCAATCAATATCATTGCTTACATTTTGGTACTTACTTGCTAACTCATATTGGAAACAATGAAAAAGCTCATGAGCCAGAGAAGCTTTTAACAATTTTTTACTTTGGTCAGCCTTGATATTTACAATACATCTTCGGGCTCCATCTTTGTTTTGCATAAAAGCCTCACCGCAATCATTCATTTCAACCAAATAAACATAAACCCTTTCCCCGGGCTCAGTTCCCAAAAGAGTTTTAAATTTCGGCCAAGAATCTTCCAGGGCTATTTCCAAATATGTAGACCTATCTTCCTCTTCATTTTTTCTTGATTCCGACCAGGAATCTTTTTGTTTATAAAAAAGTTTAGCCGAAGCGCCCAAATTTACTTCCCTGTTTTCCCAGTCAGGGGAGGCGGCTTTGGCTTTTTTTATGAATAAACCGCTTAAGTCCTCCTCTTCGTCGCCATAAAAAATACTCCCCTCTTCATCCGGTGGTAAGATATAGGGTTCGAATTCCCTTTTTTCTTGTTCACTCAAGTCATCCCAATTATTAAGGATCCACTTGGTATCACTGTTCAAGGACGACCTTCTCCTTATTTCTTCCTCTCCTCTAAAGTCATCGGCAAGCTCATCCGGGGCGGCCAGGGCCGTAAGACGCAACTTCACCGCCTCCTTGATATTGATCTCGCCTTTTTCCTCCAAATTGTTAATTTTATTAACACTGGTAGGCCTGGGAGACGCTTCTTTTTGAGAGTTCTTTATTAACCGCCTCACTTCTTCGTCTTGGACTCTTTCCAGATCCCCGCCTTGGCGATCTTCAACCCTTTCTTGGTCGTCGCTATTTGCTTGCTCCTGAGGATTGTTTTTTTCTTTTTCCGCTTGTTTCCCTTGTCCGCAACCGGACAGGAAGATCAAGCCAATAAAAAGGAAAAAACATGCCAAAAACTTAAAATAGTTTTTTTTCATTGATTTATATTAAAAATTATCCTATGACTTAAAAAGTCGACTAAACTCAATATAAAAGGAAAGGTTGCTGAAATTCTTGGCGAATTCTTTTTGCATAATTTTTTATTTAATGAGTATAGTGATCTATTCAAAATTCAAGACCTGGTCTCAATAATATCCGAAACTTCGCCGGTCTGGATGCTTCCCTTTTCTTTGATCGCCTCTACAATTTTATCCTTGCGCCCCTCTATTTTCTTCTGCCTTTTCTCATTGAAACTCTCCAACCCGGAAGCGTCCTCCTCCTGTTCTTGTTCTTTTTGTTCCGGCTGTTGCATCTCCCGCCGATCGTCTTTGACCTTTCTCTCTCTATAGACCCAAACCGACACGGCTCCGATGATAGCGCCGGTGAGGAAATATAAAATGGATTGCATAAAAAATATTGGGAATTAAAATTCAAGATCCAAGGCCTGACTCAAATACTACAATACTGATAACAAAATCAGCCATAAAAAGAAACAAAAAAAGAAATAGTTCTAAAAAATATTTAAATATTATCTTTAATCTTTTTTAAAATCTTCTCAAATTTTTCAGTTA
>CAZXUK010000048.1:0-4070 GCA_964644045.1 uncultured Gammaproteobacteria bacterium | reverse complement strand
AATGGGAATTATTTGAATGGTTTAGTTTGTTGAAATGGAATTTGGGCAGGAATTTGATCATTGATATGGGGCGGGTAAGCATTTTAGTTTTAAGCGTATATTTGGCTTGGCAAGGAGAGGTTACTATCGGTTCTTTGGTGTTTGCCGTTACCTTGTCCGAGAAAGCTTATTTTTCTTTGTTTCGGCTCTCCAGATTTTATGATCGTATGGAAGAAGGAGCGGAGGCGGTGAATCGGTTTGCGGACATAATAAACGAAGAGCCGAGCATTAAAAATCCGAAAAACGGCCTAAAGCCGTCCAAGATAGAAGGAAAGGTGGAATTTAAGAAGGTGGATTTCAGTTATGACAGTGAAAAATCAAAATATTTCAAAGCGTTGAAAGATGTGAATTTGGAAATTCAGCCGGGCGGGGTTACGGCTTTGGTCGGCCCTTCCGGAGGAGGCAAAACCACTATTGCCAAGATGATCTATCGCCACTACGACCCTCAAAAAGGAGAGGTGTTGCTGGACGGTCACGATTTGCGGGAATATGATCTGCGAGCATTGAGAAAGTCCATCGCCATTGTTCCCCAGGAAGTGGAAATATTTGATCTGAGTGTGAAGGATAATATTTCTTATGCCAAATCAAACGCCTCTTTGGCCGAGATCAAGCAGGCGGCCCGAGTGGCCAACGCTGAGGAATTCATTAATAATTTACCTCAGGGATATGATACTTTGGTGGGTGAAAGAGGAATGAAGCTTTCCGGAGGGCAAAGACAAAGAATTGGCATAGCTCGGGCGGTATTGGCCGATCCGTCCATTCTTATTTTTGACGAGGCCACCAGTAACCTGGACAGTTACAGCGAAGGACTTATCCAGGAAGCCATGGAAAGGATAGGAAAGGGAAGAACCATGATCATTATCGCCCATCGATTGAGCACTATCAACAAAGCGGACAAGATCATAGTGCTGGAGGACGGTCGAGTAATAGAGCAAGGGAGTCATAATAAGCTGGCGCGTAATAAAGGAGGTTTGTATCGGAAATTATTGGATCTGCAAAAGACGGGTAATGTGGAATAATCCGAGTTTGGAGTTAAGAGTTTTAAAGGATTTTACAACAGGTTTAGTCAGAATTTTGAAAGAGTTTTTCAGAAACAAATCCGAAATGCATAAGGTCATTTAAAAAATTGTGCGACAGAGAAACTTGTTTTGAGTGGGAGATGCTGTTGGTTGATATTGTAGATAAAGAACAAGAAAAAGAATTAAAATTGTGTTGGCCCGGTTTTTTAGAAGGTTATATTTTAAATAATCCTAAATAATTTGATAATCAAAATTTTTTATGACAGCGGAAATAAAAATAATCCAAGGAGATGTTACTCAAATAAAGGCGGATGCGGTGGTGAACGCCGCCAATAAATTTTTGGCTCCGGGCGGAGGCGTGGCCGGAGCCATTCATTACGCGGCCGGGCCACAGCTGACCGCCAAATGTCGAGAGTTGGGGGGTTGTGAGACCGGAGAGGCCAAGATCACTCCCGGATATGAACTCCCGGCCTCTTATGTGATTCATACCGTGGGGCCGGTTTATGGACAAGAAGGAGGCGAGGAAGAAGAGCTTTTAGCCTCCTGTTATCGGGAAAGTTTGGCGCTGGCGGAAGAATACGGCCTTAAGAGCATCGCTTTTCCCGGTATTTCCACCGGAGCTTTCGGTTACCCCAAAGAAAAGGCGTTCCGAGTGGCGGTGGATACCATTAAAACTTTTTTAGAAGAGAAGAATTCTTCTCTAAAAGAGGTGATATTGGCGGGTTTTACCTCTGAAGATGTAAAACTTTACAAGAATGTTTTGGGAGTGGCCGAGAATGATTAAAGAATCACCCCGGCTTCCGTTATAGTTTCCGTGGACGGTTTGGCTAACTCCTGATAATTAATAGGATAATCTTGAATTTTAAATGATCTAAATAAATCAGATAATTGTTTGCCAAAAATACAGCGATGGGAGTTTGGTTGAAGATTGGAAACAATATAGGCAATAAATTTTTAGATAAATAAAAAAATATGGATAAAAACAAAGATGCCTACGGGCATGAAATCTGGGCTTATTTTAATGGCAAGAATAAATTCGAAATAGTGGAAAGAGATGATGGTTATATCGATTGTTCCGACACTATGGTGCCGACGTATTTTGCCGATTTTAAAGATTGGCCGGAATTGCATCAAAAAGCTATCAAAAAGGCCAAGGGTGAAGTTTTGGATGCGGGCGCCGGCGCCGGCCGAGCCTCTCTCTATTTGCAGAAAAAAGGCATTGATGTAACCGCGATAGATAATTCTCTTTTGTCGATTCAGTTGTGTAAAAAGAGGGGAGTGAAAAAGGCCAAGGTTTTATCTTTTGAGAAAGTGGATACTTTCCGGGCCGGTAGATTCGGTTCGGTGGTTATGCTGGGCAACAATTTCGGTCTTTTCGGCGGCTATAAGAAGGCCAAGAAGTTGTTGAAAAAACTTCATAAAGTTACTACTTCTGAGGCGATAATTATTGCGGAAACCAATGATCCTTACCAGACCGATGATCCGAATCATATCTCCTATCATAAACTGAATAAAAAAAGAGGAAGAATGGCCGGCCAACTCCGGATCAGAGTGAGGTTTAAAAAGATCATTGGTGAGTGGTTTGATTATTTGATGGTTTCCAAAAAGGAAATGGAAGATATCCTGGAGGGCACGGGTTGGAGAATTAGGGAATTCATTGATTCAGACAGATCTCTTTATGTAGCAATTGTTGAAAAAAGTGATGTCAAAAAACAAAACTAAATATAAAGAAAGGCGGAATAAGTAATCAAGACTTGCAAATAGTGGTCAAAAAATACGGCGAGAGTGGGGTGACTGAAATTTGGGGCATGCTTTTATTCATTACGGCAACACAGAAAAAGTTGCCGCCTTCTTTTGCCGGAATTTGTTAAAAACGAGAAAGTGGATAAATTTTTGTATTTGGATTGCGATACTGTAACTTTGGGAGATTTAAGTGTATTATATGAGAAATCTATTGAACAAAAGGCCTTGGCTGCAGTTAAAGATTCAATGTCCAAGGAAATACTCAGAATTTATTTTTATCCGGGATTAAAAGATTATTTTAATTCCGGGGTGATGTTAATAAATTTAAAAAAGTGGAAACAATTTAATTTAAAAGAGAAAGCGGAGGAATTTTTTAAAAATTATGGACAATATATAATTAGAGCGGATCAAGATATTTTAAATTGTTTGTTTAAAGATGATTGGAAGGAGCTGGATTTAAAATACAATTTGGATTTAAAAAGAGGGAGAAAGTCATATAAAATAGCCTCCCAAGCTGTGATTTTGCATTATTCAGATAAAATTAAACCCTGGCATTATCTTTTTGTCGGAGGTAGTAAAAAGTTTTATTTTCAATATCTTGGAAAAACTCCCTGGAAAGACTTTAAGTATCAAGATAAGAGCTTAAAAAATTTTTTTAAAAAATATTTGATCAATTTTTTTAAGTTAAGTAAGTTGTTGGCACTTAAATTTATCCCCAAAAAATTGATAGATATTTACAGAAAGAAGCTTTGGGCGAGCTATAGATTTCGGAATTAAATTAGTTATTTTTTTGTTTTTAGAGTTCTTGGTATAAAATATAATTATAAGATATTTGATTTAATTTTTTCCGAGCTTAAATTACAAAAGGCAATTAAATTCGCCCTTAAAACTCCCGGAACTAAAAAACTGAATGCAATAAGCGGTTTTAAAAAAGAGAAGCCGGATAAATCACGGCTCCTCATTGGTTGGAAAAATATTTTTAATTGTTAATAAATCCGGATAATGTTAGATAAAAATTATTGATTCAAAGCTTTTTGGAGGTCTTCGGAGGTGAACCCGACTATGTTGGGGTCAGATCTTGAATTTTGAATTTTAATTTGCCGGATGTATCCGGAAACACCACTTATCGATACAGGGAAGAATCGGAGGAAGAGAATCAAAGTAGAGCAGGCCCACGAATCCGGCCGAGCCGTCCGCTGCCGGTTTTCAAAATAACCGCCTAAATGTATCATACTGCAGTGTGATACATTTTTTTTATCTCCGCTTTTT
>CAZXUK010000047.1:0-4740 GCA_964644045.1 uncultured Gammaproteobacteria bacterium | reverse complement strand
CGAAAACGGTTTCCAAATTATTTTCCGTTAAGTTCTGCAAATCCTTTTCCAGTTTTATGGGTTTTTCCTTGATCGGGGTTAATTGATTTTGGGTGATTTTAAAAATAGACATAATTAATTTAATTTGATTGGATCTTGAATTTCAGGCACAATCAAATTTTTATTGAAAAACAAAACTTCTCTTCCCTCTTTTGACCGATAAGCCGTGTGTAAAAAAGAATACTCTAAAGGTTTAAAATTTTTATATATTTTTTTTATTTCGGGAGTATTATCATAAGAAACTATCCATTGAGAATTTTTTATATTTGTTATTGCATTATAAATTTCTAAATGATCTTCATGTTTATAATAATTTGTATATAAAGATCTCCCTTTTAAATAATAAGGTGGGTCAAAATAAAAAATTGTTTGTTTATTTTTTGACTCTTTTTGAATTTTTTTTATTAATTCTAATGCATCTAATTGATATAAATGAATATTTTTTTTATATTTCGCTATTAATTTAATTCTTTTTATTATTTCAGACTTATTAAACCTACAATCAATTTTATATTTCCCCTTTTGCCCAACTCCTCCTATAACGCCTCCATTCATAATCCCTGAGGTGTTGGTTCTATTAAGAAAAAGGGTGGAAAACCCGAGTTCAAATAAACTAGCATCTTCTCTATTCTGCTGTATTTCTTTTTGTTTTTTCCAATTTTCAATTGTTATCTCTGTGTCGTCTATTAATTCACACAATTTATCCGTCTTATTCAAACATGAATACCAAAACGCATAAATTGATCTATCAATATCATTAATCGTAACCTCTTTTACATATCCATTAATTAATAAATGCAAAGCTACGGAAGCTCCTCCGGCATATGGCTCAACATAATGCCCGAAAATATCATTAATTTCACACATCAAAGCAATAAACTTAGCAAGTTTATTTTTACCACCAGGATATCTTAGTGGGGAATAATGAGTCATACCAATTTTTTAGTGTCCAACGCATTTAATAAATCATTTTCATCTTGAAGCATAAATTCTAGTAACGGCATCAGATTATTAACTGTTGAAGTTGCGTCACCAGGCCCTGAGCGAACTTTATAATTATGAATAATTTGATGAAGATATTCTAGGTCAAATTGTTTAAATGCATTTTTGATTCCTGTATCGTTTATTAGCTCAATAAACTTAAACCGCAACTGTTTAAAATTAGTATATTTTAATTGATTGCTTTTTTTATCATAAAAAGCTAATTCAAAATGTTTAAAATTTTTGACATATTTTCCTTTGTATTTGGTTTCCGTGACAACATATTTCAACACTGACTCAAAGACAACCCGCGATATCGCTATTTTTGAGTTAGGGAAATTAGTGCTATCTAAAGCATAACACTCTTTAATTATTGATTTGATTTGAGACGATACTTGTTTTCTTTGAATGGATGGTCTAGTTTTAGCTGATCCTCGTTTAGATTCGGTGCTTTTATTTGGAGTGTTTGTTGTGGATTTAGGGGGAGTACTTGTTTTGATTTTTTTCTGTGAGGGCGCAAAGCCATACCCTTTTAATCTCTTCAAAAAATTATATTTTTCGGAATCTACATCTTTGTATGTTGTGTTTGGATTATTGTTTAAATAATCGACTAAAGCAGAAACATAGCTATTAAATATTTGATAATCAGTAATCTCAACTTTGTATGATGGCTTTCCTCTAAAATTATACCCACAATAGCCACTATATGTGAATAATCTTTCAAATATAATTGTTCTCCCGCCGCCTTGCCCTCGTCCGCGGCGCAATAATCGTTTTAAATCCTCACCAGCTATTTCAACTGCCTCATAATAAAAACTTGCCAATTTAATCAGTTGCGGAGGATTTGTATCCATCTCCTTAATAGAATCAAGTGAGGATCCAGTATTATGCATTTCATGCGCTTTTAACGCCTTTGCAATACGATCCCACTCCCTAAAGAAATTATTAGTATGCTGCTCTTTGATTCTTCTGTTTAGTTCATTTATATCATCATACACCAATACGGGCACTTCGGTGTTTTGCATTTTTGGTAATTTCAAACCAAATTTCTGGGGATTGTTTAATGCTTTAACTGCCGCACACCTACGATTTCCATCCTTTACAATAAACTTACCCTTATCACGCATTACCCATAACGCTTTATCCGGATAAAATTGCTTGCGATCAGAAATGTTTTTTGCAACCTCTTCGGCTGCTTCAGTATATAATAAATATTCAATTAAATCCTCCTCTTTATCGCTGCCATCATATAATTCGGCAAATCTTGAATTATTTGGATCAAGCAGCAAAGATTCTACTTTTTTATATTGGATTTTCATACGAGATTATTAATTATAACTACCTCTCCCAAATATCATTAATTTTATCTTGAATTTTTTGTTGGAAGGTTTGGATTAGTTTTTGATTTTGGTCTACTAATTTTTGTTCTTGTTCTATTTGTTTAACTATCTTTTCTTGTTCAGATTTTGGTGGTAAAGGAATTTGAACACTTTCTATTTGTTTCCTATTAATTGAATCAAATACCGCCCCTCCATTTCCTTTAATTTTTTTCTCTATGGATCTCAAATAATAAAATAAAAATATTGCTGAAATTTTTTGAGGTCTTATTGCTGATAGCCCTCTACCTATACATATTTTTTGAGTGGCAAAGTTAACTGGTCCAACCGGCGCCCTCACCGACATTAAAATATCATCTTTATAAGCCAATTTAGTGGTTTTTGTTGTCCAATATTTTGGTTGTTTAATATAAATACCCCCGAATTCGATTTTTCCTTGATAAAAAGGAATGCCTTCGCCATTATTATTATAATATTTACTTTCAGGGGACTGTCCAGATATAACCGAGGCAACTTCTTTTAATTCAACCCTCTCCCACTCCGGGTTTATTTTTATGGTGGGTTGGTAGTTGTCTATTACTTGTTGGGCGCCGTCTATAATTTTTTGGTAGCGGTCCAGCTCTTCCACTATTTTTTCTTGTTCTTCAAGTGGTGGGAGTGGAACCTTATATTTTTCAACATCGCCCTTTGAGATAAAGGGTTGCCCACATCCTCTTTTCGGTAAATTATTATTATCCATTAAATAAAATAAATATCTAGGATCAATTTTTTCTTTCTTGGGTGTAAAAGTTATAGTATTTTTAATTGCTGTAAATTTTTCTGAGGGATAAAATATTTTTCCACATCTTGCGCCTATTGCTGACAATACAATCGTTCCAACTTCATGCTCATATTTATCCATTCTCCCATCGCAACCCATTGCACTTACACCTAAAAAATCTCCATTCTTGATATAAGATTTTTTAGTTAAGTTTGTATTCCCCCAATCAATAACAGCTAAATCTTTCAATTCTACCAGTGGCCATTTATTTTCTTTAATCTTTCTACTTTCTTCTTGAATAATTTGGAATAATTTTTGCAAATCCAATTTTCCCAAGTTTTCCTCCAGTCGAATAACCGTGTCTTTCATATTCTTTTCAAAAAAATCATTAAACTTTTTTAATTGCTGAATAGACGGTTCTATTTGTTTTTTTAGTTTTTCAATGTCTTGAATAGTCGGATCTATTTGCTCCTTGGTTTGCTTAACTTTTTGCATAGCATTCTCTATCTGCTTCCTGGTTTGTTTAGGTTGTTTGTTATACTGTTGAGAAAAATTTTGTAACACGCCTTTACAGGAATAAATAGTCTTTTCCATTTTTTTAATTTCTTCTTGATACAAAGTTTTCAAATCTTTAACATATCTATTGCCACTAAGATTATAATCTCCATCTCTGCTTATTTCTTTTTTAGAAACTAATTGAGCAAAACCACCCTTAACATCTTTTCTTCTTAAACCGGAGCCATCGTTAGAATCATTGAAACTTTGTTTATAATTTTCAATCACATCTAAAGCTCTAGGCAAATCGCTGTGCTCGGGACACCAAGCCGAATCTTGAACACAATCACATAATCTATTTCTTTGATCTCCCAAATCATAACCATCTTTTTCAACTTTTACAAACAAAACATGATCAGTTCTTTTAGCTAGTTCTTTATCAAAAAGCAAAATACTGGTTTTCACGCCAGAATATGGTTTAAACACTCCGGCAGGTAAAGAAATAACAGCATAAAGATAATTTTCTTCAATCAGCATTTTCCGAAGTTGCTTATAAGCGTTTTCATTTTTGAAAACTATTCCTTCGGGCACGATCACGCCGGCCCGGCCCCGGGGGTTTAAATGCTCGGCTATGTAGTCCACAAAAAGAACCTCGCTTCTTTTGGCTTGTACGGAAAACTTGTTATGAGGCTGAATACCGCCCTTGGGGGTCATAAAGGGCGGATTGGCCATAATGATATCAAATTTCTCTTCCCACCTTTCCTCGCTCGTCAAAGTGTCGTATTCGTAGATTTTGGGGTTTAGGAATTTATGCAGATACATATTCACCCGGGAAAGCTGAGCCATTTGCGGAGACACTTCATAGCCGACCAAATTCTCGGCCAAGTTTTTTTGGTCTCTTACTTTAAAATCCTTATTTTCCTCCTCTTTTTTCTTGATATGCTTATAGGCGGAGATCAAAAAGCCGGCGGTTCCGCAAGCCGGGTCCAAAATGGTTTCATCTCTGCCGGGATCCACTACTTCCACAATAAAATCAATAATATGCCTGGGGGTTCGGAATTGGCCGGCATCTCCCTGGCTGCCCATTATGGAAAGCAAATATTCATAAGCGTTGCCAAGCTCTTCGCT
>CAZXUK010000046.1:0-4764 GCA_964644045.1 uncultured Gammaproteobacteria bacterium | reverse complement strand
AGAACCTTAATAAAAAAGCCACGTTCCACACGTGGCCTTTT
Organism: uncultured Gammaproteobacteria bacterium; assembly: GCA_964644045.1. Taxonomy (GTDB): domain Bacteria; phylum Patescibacteriota; class Patescibacteriia; order Patescibacteriales; family JAGXOH01; genus JAIOTG01. Next base: position 4,723 of record CAZXUK010000046.1, on the reverse strand, counting down.
TTTTATATTATTCTAATTTTTACTGCGCGTTAGCAATTCTTTCCACCGCTATTTCGTAAGCCGCTTCTCGCAAATTAATTTCTTCCTCCGCGGCTCGCGACCAAACCTCTTCAAAAGCTTTGTCTAAAATTTCTTTTAATTTAGTAAACACTTTATCTTTCGACCACTTTTCTTTCTTCCGGTTTTGTAACCATTCAAAATAAGAAGCGGTTACTCCGCCGGCGTTCGCTAAAATATCAGGAACAACCGTAATCTTTTTTTGTAAGATTTGATCGGCTTCCGGGGTCGTCGGGCCATTCGCTAGTTCAATAATAGCGTCGGCTTTAATTTTATCGGCGTTCTTCTTCGTTAAAACATTTTCGATAGCCGCCGGAACAAGAACTTTAACGTCTAAAGTTAATAATTCTTCATTATTAATTTCTTTTCCATCGTCGTGAATCTTTTCTCCACATTCACAAACTGAAGAACCTTCTTCTACACATTCTTTAATCTTTTCAATATCTAGCCCCGCTTCTCGATAAAAAGCTCCGTCGACATCGGAAATCGCCACCACTTTATAACCTAATTTAGAAGCGGCTAAAGCAAACTCCGAACCAACGTTGCCAAAACCTTGAACGGCGATAGAATCACCTTCTTTAAGATTTATTTTCGAAGCTAATGACTCTAATATGTAAGCACCGCCTTGACCCGTCGCTTCGGTTCGTCCTTCCGAACCGCCATTTTTAACTGACTTCGCGGTAAAAGTTGCCGGAGCTTCTTCGCCGGTTAATTTTTCATATTCATCTAACATCCAATCCATTATCTGGCTATTCGTTCCGACATCCGGAGCGGGAACATCTTTTTCCGGACCAATATATTCGTAAATTTCTTTCACAAAGTTACGGGATAATTCTTCTAATTCTTCATCCGAAAGAGAACGGGGATCAATTTCAATACCTCCTTTTCCGCCGCCGAGCGGAATATCAACAACAGCCGTCTTAATTGTCATCCAGGCCGACAAAGCTTTCACTTCATCAAAATTAACGTCGGGATGAAAGCGAATTCCTCCTTTATAAGGACCCCGAGCATTATTAAATTGAACCCGAAACCCATTATATTCTTTATCTCCTAACGGAACTTTAAATTCTAAAACTCGATCTGGTTCCGTTAAGTCCTTTTTTTGATCTTCCGAAAGGTCAAGCTTTTCCATAACCTTTTCGGTTGTTTTAAGATAATTTTTCCACGGATTATTCATAATTTAATTAATGTTTTTAAGATATTTATAAATATTATTAGCGGCAATTGCTCCTTCGGCACTGGCCGTAATTGCCTGTCGAAAGTTATTCGAGTTATCAGTGTTGTCGCCGGCCGCCCAAATCAAGTCGTGATTAGTTTTTTGCGCTTCATCAACTTTAATATATCCATTTTTCGTTAAATTTAAACCAAGATCTTCTGATAATTCCGTATTAGGAAGAGAACCAATTTCGACAAATAAACCTTTTAATTTTAATTCTTTTTGGCCGTTAAATTCTTTTTCTAACTCCACGCCTTCTAACTCTTTGTCGCCAAGAAGTTTCGTTACTGCGTTAGCACTAATTAATTCAATGTTATCCGTTTTTCGAACTTGATCTTGCCAAGCTTCAACGGCAATTAAATCTTCTTCCACAAAAATAAGGTAAACTTTTTTAGCCACATCGGCTAAAAACAAAGCCGCCGTAGCCGCGGCGTTCGAACCACCAATAACACCAACTACCTGATTATCAAAAAAACGTCCGTCACAAGTCGCACAATAAGAAACCCCTTTTCCTAAAAACTCTTCTTCTCGATCTAAATTTAAATGTTTTCGTTGGGTCCCCGTCGCTAATAATAAAGTTTTTCCTTTATATTCATCGCCAAAACCTGTTTTTACCGTCAACTGATTATTTTTTTCAATGTCTTCCACGCGCCCCATTTTAATTTCCGCCCCGTACTCTTCGGATTGTTTTTTGATTTTTTCAGCTAACTCCGAACCTTTAATCTCTTTATAAGTCGGAAAATTACAAACTTTATGAGCGTCGGCAATTGATCCGCCGTGCTCTTCTCCAAGAATTAAAGTTTTCAGATTATACCGAGCGGCGTAGGTCCCGGCCGTTAATCCGGCCGGACCCGTGCCGACAATAATTAAATCGTATTGATTAGAGTTCATAATTATAAGAATTTTTTAATTTCTTCTTCAAAAAGCTCGTAGGGTTTTAAACCAACAAACTTCTTAACTATTTCCCCATTTTTAAAGATAGCTAAAGTTGGAATACCACGAACTCCGTACTCGCCAGCCGTTTCTTGATAATCTTGAACATTTAGTTTCGCAAATTTCATTTGATCACCATAATTTTCTTCTAATTTATCGACAATAGGAGCAATCATTTTACAAGGTCCACACCAAGGAGCCCAAAAATCAACGAAAACTAATTCGTCACTTTGGAGAACTTCCTCCTTAAAATTTTGATTGTTTAATTTAGTAGGCATAATAATTTTTAATAATTAATTGTAATATATTTTTGAATAAAAACTTTAACTTATTTTTGCAATATTGTCTAAAACTTTTTTTAACCGATCCGAATCAGCATCCTTGTAACAAGTTTGTAGTTCTTGACCTAATAACTTGACGGCTACTTTATTTAAACTAGCTCGAACGGCGGCAATCTGTTGCGTTATTTCTAAACAACTACGATCTTCTTCGTACATTTTACGGATCGCTTTCATTTGTCCTTCGGCTCTTTTTAGCCGAGTAATAAGCTCTTTATTATCTTGAGTTTTTTTGTTTTTTTTGTTGGTCATAATTTATTGTAATATACTCTACACCCGTATAGTATATCAAGATATTCTTTTTGTCAAATAAAAACTAATTATAAGTTGTAATATCGTCCTTTTCTGATAAAATAAAATTACTAAAAAGCTTTTATTATAATGTTTATTTTTGGAAAACCTTCAAAATTAAAACCTACTCTTGGTTTTTGGGAATTGCTTTTAATGGCGGTCTCTGGAACTCTGGGTGGTGGTTTTTTTGTTTTATTAGGACAAGGAGCACAAAAAGCCGGCTACCTTCTTCCTCTGTCTTTTTTAGTTGCCGGTTTTGTTGCTTTTTTAGTTAGTCGCATTTACGCCGAACTAGCTACTTCGATGCCCGCAACCGGCGGAGGTCAAGTTTATGTTCGAAACGCTTTTGGAACTCACCCGATTTTATTTATTGTTCATTGGTTAACATGGATCGCCGAATTAGCTTTTACTTCTTTGGCGGCTCTCGGTTTAGGTTTTTATCTCGCTCCACTTCTTCATGTTAATTCTCTTCTTATTACCTTAATCGTTATTGGTGTTTTAGTTTTTATTAATTTAGTTGGAGTTGAAAAAGTTGGCCAGGTCGAACAAGTTATTGGCTTAATTCTTCTTTTAACTATAGTGGGATTAATTATTTTAGCTCTTCAAGGTTTTTCTTGGTCATCTTTACAGTGGGCCGAAACCAACGCTTCTTTTTTAAAAAATAATCTTGGCTGGCTAACCGGTATTCCTTTAATCTTTGTGGTTTTTTTAGGAAATGAGGATCTTGTTGCTATTGCGAGTGAAATAAAGAACAAAGCCCGTAATATTCCGCGAGTTTTAGGTTTATCGGTTCTTGGGATTACTGCCCTAACCGTTCTTCTTTCTTTTGTTCTCGTTCAAACCTTTCCTTTAGAGCAATTAGCTAACAGTCCCCGACCCTTTACCCTCTTCGCTCAAAAATTTGGCTCTTTAGGTAGTATTTTAGCCTACGCAACGGTTTTGTTGGCTTGTGCCAGCTCCGCTTTCTATGGTTTTTTAGCCGACACCCGCACCGCTTTTGCTTTAAGCGAAGCTGGCGAACTACCAAAAGTTTTCTCTATTATTAGTGATAAAAATGTTCCGCAAGGAAGTATTATTATTAGCGGAATAATAATTACTTTTCTTTGTTTATCGGAAAGCGCTAGCCTCGTTGCTTATATCGCGAACGTCGGTTTCTTTTTAGAGTGTATTATTTTATCCGTGGCCTTAATAACTCTTCGAAAAAAACGACCTCATTTACCCCGTCCTTTTCTAGCTCGACCTTATCCCCTTGTCCCTCTTTTTGTAATTGTAATTAGTGTTGTTTTTCTTTTATTGTCACCAGCCCGAGCTTGGTTAGCAGTGGGCGGATTCTCTTTATTAGGATTTTTAGTTTATCTTCTTAAATATTTCAATAAAAAAAGAGCGCTCTACGCTCTGTTAGGAATCGGTATATTTATATTTATTGTCGCTGTTTTGTCTTTACTGTTAATTATTCTTTAATCACATTTCAATTAAGAAAATTCCTCCTAAACATTCGGCTAAACCACTAACTCCGGCAAAAACAGTTCCTAATATTCTTAAACTCGCACTTATATCAACTAAAAATTCTGGCGTGGAAAAAATAAATAACAAAGAAAGAGTTATTTTAATTAAACCAAGAAACAAAACAATTCCGCCAATCGCCACCGAGAATTTTTTAAAACGACTTAAGAAATTAAGGCGGTGAACAGTTTTTTCGGCTTCTTCGGTTTCTTCAATAATTTGCCCGAGAACTTCCTCCATAGCTTTCCCGTCCTCTAAAGTAACCGCGTAATCTCGCAATAAAGAATAAGAAAGTTTCCGACTTTCTAAAACTCCTTTTTTAATATCTTTCCAGTTGTCTTCTTCGGAAAAAGCAAATTCTTCGGTATTGTTAAGAATCCAATGT
>CAZXUK010000045.1:0-4801 GCA_964644045.1 uncultured Gammaproteobacteria bacterium | reverse complement strand
GGTTGCCGGCGATATTGGTTATTGTTCTTTCCGTGGGAGCCGCTCGAATGGCCCAGAGGAACGCCATTATGAGGAAATTGTCCTCGGCCGAGACCTTGGGAGTTACCACTCATATTATTACGGATAAGACCGGCACCTTAACCCAAAATACTATGAATGTGCGCCGAATCGTTTTTCCCGGCAGAGATATAAAAGTAACCGGGGAAGGGTGGAAGCCTAAGGGCGGATTTTATGAAAATAAAAAGATCATCCCGCCTCTCGAGGATCCTTCTTTGCGAAAATTTATCCATATCGCCGCGGTTTGCACCAACGCCCGGGTAATCAAAGAAAGCAAAAACAAGGCAACTTCTTACAGTATTGTGGGAGATCCCACCGAGGCCTCTTTGGTGGTATTGGCCGAGAAAGCGGGAATAAAGAAAGGGGTTATTGAACATATGGAAAAGAGGCTTGATGATATGCCCTTTAATTCCCAAAAGAAATTTCGGGCTTCCTTGGCTTTGTTAAAAGGAGGTGAAAAGGAAATATACGCGGTCGGCGTTCCGGAGGAAATCATAGATAGGTGTTCTCATATCAACATCAACGGGGAACAACAAAAGCTTAAAGCCAAGGATAAAAAAGAAATGCTTAAAAAAATCGAGGATATGTCCGCCCAATCCCTGCGGACGATCGCTTTGGCTTACAAAAAAGATAAGGGTAAGGACAAGGAAGTGCGCGAGAAAAAGGTTAAGGACTTGGTCTTGGCCGGAGTGGCCGGAATGATCGATCCGCCGCGCCCGGAAGTGCGAGACGCAGTAAAAAAAGCCGAAGCCGCCGGAATCCGTACGGTAATGGTGACCGGAGACCACAAAAATACCGCTCTGGCCATCTCCCGGGAAGCGGGACTGGCGGAAGAAGGAGCCAAGGCCTATACCGGCGACGAGTTGCGGAAGATGGCCCCCGGGCAATTTCGGAAAGCGGTTAGAAGCGCCTCGGTTTTTGCCCGGCTTACTCCGCATATGAAATTCAAAATAGCCCAAGCCCTGCACAAGGACGGCGCCATAGTGGCTATGACCGGGGACGGAGTAAATGACGCCCCGGCTCTTAAAAAGGCGGATATAGGTATAGCCATGGGGATAATGGGAACGGATGTGGCCAAAGAGGCCGGAGATATAGTTTTGGCCGATGACAATTTCGCTTCCGTGATCAATGCTGTGGAAGAGGGAAGGATAGCCTTTATTAATACCAGGCAGACAAGTTCTTTGTTGGTTACCACCAACATCGCGGAGGACGGTACCCTTATCACCGCCTTGTTACTGGGCTGGGGATTACCTCTTTTGCCCACTCAACTTCTTTGGCTTAATTTGGTAACCGATGGTATAGCCGGGACCGCTCTCGCTTTTGAGCCCGGTCACGGCAATATACTGGAAAAACCGCCTCGAAGAAAAGAAGAGAATCTTATCAATAAAGAGATTATTCCTTTTTTTGTGATAATGCTTTTGGTGATGGCTTGTCTTACTCTTTTTTTCTTTAACTTTTTTATTGAGGAAGGAGTGGAAAAGGCGCGCACCGCCGTGTTTACGGTTATGGCCTTTACCCAGCTTTTTAATGCTTTTAATATGCGTTCCTTGGAGCTCTCCATATTCAAGATAGGATTTTTCAGCAACCGCTATTTTATCCTTGCCATGGCCGGCGCGGTAATAATGCAGCTTTCTGTTGTTTACATTCCTTTTTTACGAGAAGTTTTTCACTTTGAAGCTCTTAAAATATTTGAGTTTTTTGTTATAATCATCCTCTCTTCTTCCGTTTTTATCATCGGAGAAATATATAAGTATCTCCGTTATTCTTTTCTAAATCAAAATTTAAAGTAGTTTTCAGGTAATTTAAACTTAATTCCCGGTTTCTTTGTTCAATTCTTGAATCTTTTCCTTCAAGTCATTTATAACTTCTCCATACCTTTCCCAGTTTCCTTCCCTTTGGGCTTGGAGGGATTCTTGGAATAATTGTTCGATTTCTCTTGATAGTTGTTTTACTTCTGTCGGCGTTTTCAACTCGGCTCCTGTCTCTTTATCTTCGTTTTTGTCTTCTTCACTCTTGTCTTCTCCCGGGCCGAATATCGCTTTCAAGGCTTCTTTTAGGGTGGGTTCCATGGCGATGGATTCTTTATGAGCCACGATCACTCTTTTTAATTCCGGCATTCGGCTGTTCCGCGCTCTTAAATATAAGGGGCGGACATAAAGAATGGATTCTTCTATGGGGATAACGTATAGATTCCCTTGGAGTACTTCTGAGCCGCTTTGATCCCATAAGGAGATTTGCTGGGAAATTTCTGTCCGTTGGTTGATACGGGAAACTATTTGTTGCGGCCCGTAAGCTAAGCTGTCCTTGGGGAAGCGGTAATTGATCAGTTCTCCGTAATTTTCTCCGTCCGACCGGGCCGCCATCCAAGAGATCATGTTGTTTTTACCTCGCGGAGTATAGGGAAGCATTAACACAAATTCTTCTTCTTGTTCTCCGGGTAATTTCATGATCAATCTTCTCATCACGGGGCCCACGCCTTCTCCTCTGGTGGTGCTCATTAAGTTAGGGAAGGTCCAGAGGTCTTCCTGATTGTAAAAGTCTTGGGGATTGTCCATATGGTATTTGGTATAGAGAACGGTTTGTTTGGAAAAAAGATCTTCCGGATATCTGATATGAGCCTTGATCGCTTCCGGCATTTCTTCTCCGGGTCGAAATATTTTCGGAAAAATAGAAGCGTAGGTTTGGATCATGGGATCGTTTTTATCCATAATATAGGCCTTAATATCTCCGTTATAAGCGTCCACTACCACTTTAACGGAGTTGCGCATATAATTGACTCCATCTTTTTCCCGAGAATAAGGATAGTTGTTCGAGACGGTGTAGGCGTCCCTGATCCATTTTAATTCTCCGTTCGCAATAATCAGATAGGGGTCGCTGTCAAACTCAAGGAAAGGAAGGGCTTTTTCGGTGCGTTCTTTAATGTTGCGATGATAAAGAATCCGGCTTTCCGCGGTGATATCGGAATTCAAAAATATTTTGTAAGAACCGAAATTAAAGGCCAGCAAGGCCTTGGGAAGAGGGGAATCCAGAGCCACTCCTCCTTGGCCGGTATAGTTTTGGTAAACATTTCCTTCCCGCCCCGGGTAATGGAATTCTTTGGAATCGGTGTCGGCGATTACGTAATCGTTTTGTTCTTCTCCGTAATATATGGCGGGTTGGTCGATCTTTAATTTCTCCCGGGTGGAAGTAGGGGGGAGGTCTTTGACATAGAGCTCGGGCAACCCTTCGGATGTTACTTGGTTGATCGGAGTTACGGCCGCGCCCATGCCGTGGGTATAGGTAAGCCTTTCATTAATAAAATTGCGTTGAGGCAGATTGCCGTAATCCACTTCTCTGGGAGCCAGAGACAATTGCCGGTAGTCTCCGTTTAAGCGGTAACGTTCCGTGTCCAAGGAGTTAAAATTATAATAAGTTCTGATTTCTTGGAGTTGGCTAAAAGTATCCAAAAGAGGCCCTCTGTCCCAAAGGCGGATATTGTCTATAGTTCCTTTGTTTTCTTCGATATCCTTGATGGTCAGTTCTTGTGCTCCGCTTAATTCTTGGGTATTCACTTTATTCAAGCCCCAGGCCTTTTGAGTGGAGGAGATGTGGCGTTCCAAATTGTTCGATTCTTTGGAAAGTTCATTGGGAGATACGGCCAAGGATTGCAAAAGGGAGGGGTAGATCCCGCCTCCTATTATCAAGACTCCGAAATACAAGACAAAAACCGTTGCCCATAACTTGTATTTTCCTTTTAGGATCATATAGATTCCGGCGAGTGCGGCCAAAAGGCAGACAGCTATTAAAACATAAGTTACGGGTAGGTGGGCGTGCAGATCGGTGTAGTTGGCTCCGCGCAACAATTCGTGTTTTTTCAAAAGCAAGGCGGGCAAGCTGATGGCGTACAAATAGAACGCCGTAAGCAGGAAGCCCAGCACCAAAAGAACTGATAAGTGTTTTTTAGCGCTTTCCGGAATAAAGGGCATCGAGACCGACCTCCATAATTTTACTTTCTGTCCCAAATGGTGAAACATTATATGCCAGGCGTACAAAGTCGCGCTGACTATTAGACTGAGAGCGAGTAAAAAGAACAGGAAGCCGGTTATAAATTTTAGAAAAGGCAGGGTGAAGACATAATAAGAAATATCATACCCCAGGATAGGATCAACGGTTCCGAAAGGGGTCCTGTGCAGGAATTTTAAAACCGTCTCCCAGTTTCCGGACACAGCCAGGCCGCTTAAAATTCCCGCCAAAACCGAGGCGGCCAAATAAATTTTCCGGGCAATTTTGCCCACTTCTTGGGGCTCTTGGATAATGTTTGAATTTTGGTCCCTGGAAATGTAGAGTTTGCCTCCGCTCAACTTGTTAAAGATCCGGAAATTGAGCAACAAACTTACGGCAACCAAAACAAAGCCGGCCAGCCCGAGAAGGAGCTTGGTTACAAAAGGAATAATAAACACGGAATAAAACCCGACGCTTTTGTACCAGACAATATCCGCGTACAACCCGGCGATAGCCGGAAGAAATAAAAAGAGCAAGACGATAATCGCTATTATTATCGGTCTGTATAGTTTTTTTATCATTTTAGTCATAGTTTTGAAATTAATTTTATTTATCTTCACTATAAGGGTTTTTGCTTTAGAAAGCAACTAAATAATTTTAATGATAAATTAATGGATTGGTTGGTGTGGTATTACTGAATAAGTTCAAGCACATTTTGGAGAGTAACCTTTTAATAATTTTAACTTCGGAATTTCTTGTATTA
>CAZXUK010000044.1:167-4920 GCA_964644045.1 uncultured Gammaproteobacteria bacterium | reverse complement strand
TCTGATCTGCATCTCTCGGCCCAAGCCAAAGTTCTGTTTATAGAGTCTTTTATTTTAAGGCGATTGTAGTCATTGGGAGGACAATCATCCAGACAAACCATCATATCCACCCCCAGATCAAACTGAATTTGGATGGATTTCTCCGGGCTTAATTCGTGTATTGAGCCATCTGTCGGAGACTTAAAAACTACCTTATCTTCATAAATACGCCCCATTTTAGGATTTTTATGAATCAAGGAAAAAACCTGGAAACCTCCGCTGTCAGACATCAAAACACCGTCCCAATTCATAAACTTGTGTATGTTTTTTTTATATCCCTTGCTTTTTTTGTCAGCCCTTTTTATTGTTTCAACTCCCGGATTAAGATAAAGATGAAAAGTGTTTACCACCATGGCCTCCACTCCTGTTTTGTTAAGCTCCTGATTGCTTAAAAGTTTAATAAATCCCCGGGTGGCGTCAGGTAGAAAAAGAGGAGTTTTAACACTCCCCTTTTTAAAAATATGTATATTTTTTATTTTCATTTTTAAATATAAATTATTATGATATAATAAAAGAAAATTATTTTATTTAAGGTTTTTTATATTTTAACATACTATTTTAATTATGAAAATTTTATCACTAGCTCAAGGGTTTGTTACCAACTCCTCTTCAGCTAATTATTGGTTAAACAATGAAGAGCATGAAGAGGGTGGCCATCACTCACACTCAACTACTACCACTGCTACCAGCGCTACTATTGCTAGCCAGACCAAAGAGAAAGAAACTTCTCCTAATGGAAAAAATTTTGAGACTAAAAATGAGACTGAAAATAAAAACCAAACTCAAAAAATTGGAAATAATCAAATAGAAAAAAAATCTCCTGAGTCTGATAACTACCCCCAAATCTCAACCTATAAAGAAAATATTTTAGAAGGGGCGCTAATCCTAATATTTTTCTCAATAATTTTTGTTACTGTTTTCTTAATAAAAAAATTTAAGAAATGATTGTTTTAAGACCGGAAAACTTTGGAGGAATAATTTTCAACTCTAAAAACGCTCATGAAATATGGGTGGATAAAAATTCCTATCAAAAATTAAAGGATCATTTTTCCGCCCCCAATAAACCCGAAAGCCAAGAAATAAAAAAAATTTATGACCAATTAGGAGCCAAAGGCGGAGAAAAAATAAAGATATTACCTCCTGTGCCGAATATTGATAATTCCTTTCCTTTTGCTTTGTTAAACAGCCCCGTATTGGCCGATATTAATATAACCAACAAATGCAACCTTAATTGCCCGCATTGTTACGTAGACAGCAATAGTACCGGCCGAGAGATGAGTGAAAAAGAATTTGATAGGGTTTTGGAAGAAATCGATAAAAATAATGTGTTGCAAGTGGCCATAGGTGGCGGGGAACCAACTACCCACCCCCTTTTACCCCGATTCTTAAAAAAATTAAGGCAAAAAGACATTGTTCCCAACTTAACCACTAACGGCAAAGACTTAAAATGGAAAACGGTCTACTATATGACTCGTTACTGCGGAGCCGTGGCTCTGAGCATTGAAGAATGGGGTGAAAATTTTGAAAAAAGAAGGAAGTTCTCTTTTTCCGAATTCCTAAAAAGTGTTAAAAAGATCAAATCGGCCGGCCTAAATTTGGTATTCCAGATCGTGGTAAGCAAAAACAATCTGGCCACTCTACCGGAGACCGTAGCTCGTTTAACCCGATTCCAGCCGTATGGATTTATATTTTTGGCCTATAAACCCCAAGGTAGAGGGGAAAATTATGATTCCCCCTTAAGCCGAGCCGATCAAACCGAAGTCCAAAAAACATTAAAAGAAATATTACACACCTTAAAAGGAAAAACAAAAACCGGATTCGATTGTTGTTTCACCCCGGCCTTGATGGATATAGAGGCAAATTCTTCTTTTATCGGTTGTTCCGCCGGCCGCTCCAGTTTGGCCATTATGCCGGATTTAAATGTACTACCGTGTAGTTTTATGGAAAATAACAACAACCCGGCCAATCTTCACTTCCAAGATCTTCATTCTACCTGGAAGAGTAATAACTTCCACAAATTTAGGCAAAAAATTTATACCAACATGAATAGTCCGCTATGCTCTCGATGCGATCTGGTAAACACTTGCCTGGGGGCTTGTCCTGAATTTCAATTGGTCAAGTGCAATAAAACAAGCTGACACCTTGCAAAACATTTTAGTGGCATCGGGTATGAATACGGGCAATTCCTGAAAAAATTGGTAAAATCTAAATAATTTATTCTTCCGGGTAGTCCAAAGAATTCAAGGGGTCTGTTCCGTGTTCAACCACTTTTTCCTAATCGGTAAAACCGTCTCCATCCGTATCCGGCAGAGAAGGGTTTGTGCCCAAATCCTTTTCTCGCTTATCTGTTAATCCGTCGCCGTCAAAATCCATGTCTCGTTCTTTTTTTAGGGGATCGGTCAAATTTTCTATTTCTTCCTTATCGGAAATCCCATCCCCGTCTGTATCTTTTTTAAATTTGTCCGTACCATAAAAGGCCTCGTCAATATCCACTAATCCATCCCCGTCGCTATCAAATAATTCCTGTCCTTTTTCCAAAGGATTAAAGCCTTGCCCCCACTCATCTCTATCACTCATTCCGTCACCATCTGTGTCTTCATTGTTGGGGTCAGTACCTATTCTTTTTTCTAATTCATCGGGTAGCCCGTCTCCATCACTGTCACTTTTAGTTTTTTGAGGAGAGTCGGCACCGTAACTATTTGGGTCCAAGGGATTGGTCCCGTCTTTTATTTCCTGGAGATCATTCACTCCGTCACCATCGGTGTCAGCTTTAGTGATACTGGTACCATAAAAAAGTTCATCGCTGTCCGGGAATCCATCGTTGTCTATATCTACTATAAATGTTTTTCCATCACTCTCTTCTCTTTTTTCTACTTTCCGCAGACAATACTTTTTATATTCTTCCAATTCTATTTCTTCACATTTCTCTTTGGATTCCGCTTTTTTCCCTTGAGTTATAGCCACACAATATTTTTTGTACTCTTCGGGCACTTTTTCGCAATCGTTATCATATTTTTTTTCAATGGATTTCATTTTACATAAATGGGGGTACTCTAATGCGTCAAGATTCTCGCATTCTTCTATCCCTCTTTTAGAATCAGAGGAAATGGAAAAAGCCTCTATTCTATCTTGGCAAGTATTGATCATAAAATCTTCTCCTTTATGATATTGCTCGCATAATTGTTTATCCCCGCTATCCAATATAGCACTATTTATACAACTACTCCTTATTTCTATGTCGGATATCCCCCAGCACAAATCAATAGCTTGTCTGTCCTCTGTTTCAGATAAATAATCATATCTTTGCATAAGACTGTGTATGCACTTATCCCTTCTTTCTACGGACTCAAGGTTTAAACACTTTTTTATATTTCCACTTTTCAAAATATTGACATATTTTAACTTTTTTAAGCATTCTTCCTTTTCTTCCTCTGTTTTTTTATTATTACAACCCTCTTCATTTAAAGGGGAATGTTTTTCTACCACATTAAATTGAGTTTTTTTCTTATCCTTTTCTTTATCATCTTTCATATCTTCACTTTCTTTTTTCTCCCTGTCGGGGGTAACGAGAGAATCTTGAAACAATCTATTATATCCAAGGAATATTAAAAACACAAACACTAAAACCATCAATACCCCGGATGAAATAATAATTATTCTCTTGTTGTGATCTGACATATATTTTGCTTATTTTTATATTTAATAGCAGTAACAAGCAGTGCCGCCAATAGTAAACCAGTAGCCCTGATTATTGGCGCAATTCATACAATGATTACTATTTTGTCTATAGAGAGTCCTACAATCATTGCCTTCCACGTTAACATCATTAGTGCAATCCTTGCCTTCTGAACCATCGGCACAGGTAATAAGAGGTGGTTCATGATGCTTAACGCTTTTGCAATAATTAGTATCTGAATCCATAAGACCCACTCCTATACACACTTTTCCATAATCCTGGCATATTTCGTCACATTTAAAATTATTATTATCAGGGTCAGAAATGCTTGGATAAATAACATCATAAGCGAGATCATGTAAAGAAGTTCCGCTCTTTTCCGGATTATTGTTGTTTACACAACAGTAATCATACAAAGGAGGGTCGAAAGGCACGCATTCCCATTCTTCAGTCTCCGGATTCCATCTAAGAAATTTGCCCTTTTCACAAGAATCATCCACATAACAACCCAAACCAACGTCGCCCCAATCCTGAACGTCAAAACTGCAAAAAATACAAGTGGAATCATAAAGAATCTCTACGTGCCTATCACTCATGCTGGAAACATTAGGAACCCCCTCGCCTCGGAGAGTTTCTCTTTTTTTATCTATACTCTCACTAATATCACAATCTTCATAATTATCAATACTTCCATTTCCACACCAACCGCCTTGCCAGGATTGGCAGTCAGAGGCGCATTCATATTGATCATTTACCGAAGTCCCTCCGCCCGGTCCATCGCACACCTCTCCGTAATCAACAGTACCATCGGTTCCGTCTTGGACAACACCATCTCCGCACCAAGCATTTGTCCAAGTGCAATTAGAGGTGCAGTCATATTGATCATACCTTGAAGTCCCTTCACCCGGTCCTTCGCATTCTTCTCCGTAATCAACAGTGCCATCGGTTCCGTCTTGAACAACACCATCTCCGCACCAAGCATCTGTCCAAGTGCAATTAGAGGTGCAGTCATATTGATCATACCTTGAAGTCCCTTCA
>CAZXUK010000044.1:0-67 GCA_964644045.1 uncultured Gammaproteobacteria bacterium | reverse complement strand
CCTGGTCCTTCGCATTCTTCTTCGTGATCATTGGTATCACCTGTTCCGTCTTGAACAGTGTCATCTC
>CAZXUK010000043.1:2156-4981 GCA_964644045.1 uncultured Gammaproteobacteria bacterium | reverse complement strand
AGATTAAATGGAATGATTTTCAAGTTATCCGATTTTTTCAATGTGCAAAAAAAAGTTAAATATTAAAATTTAACCCCTCCCATTCTTTGCCTAAATATTGGCAGATTATTGGATGAAAATCAAGGGTTTAATAAATAGTGAGTGAAGCAGGGGGGGTAACTAACTCAAATCACAAATATAATAATTTTCTTCCTCCAACAAGGTCCTGACTTGGTTTATTAGGCGGAGCCTGCAAAAATAGCCTAATTTTACGGGCTATTTTTTTATACCCGGATTACATGTTTGAACTTTTAGTTTTTTGTTACAATTTGGAGTAGAATGTAGGTAATTCGCATGCCTATGAAAATCATTGTATTTGTAATATAATAATCACGCACGTGTATTAAATTATAGTTATGAAGCATTTTTTGGGCTTTTATAAACAATACAGTAACAAAATATATAACTATTTCTTTTATAGGGTTAATTTTAATGATGAGGTAGCCGAAGATTTAACCAGCGAAGTTTTTTTGAAAGCCTATAAACATTTTGATAGTTTTGATCAGTCTCAATCATTTCAAGCCTGGATTTTTAGTATAGCACACAATCATTTGGCTAATTATTATCGGGATTCAAAAATACATTTTTCACTTGATCAGCTCTCAGAAGCAGGAATACATTTTCCGGATAAAACTTATAAAAAAATTATTACCCAATCGGAATTTTCACATATTTTAAAAAATTTAGACAAATTGCCGGAAAAATATAAGGATATGATTCTTCTGCGATATATTGATGAACTTAGTTATGAAGAAATAGCCGAAGTAACCGGTGAAACACAGAATAATGCCAGGGTTATAGTGCATCGGGGTTTGCAACATCTTAGGAAAATAATAAACAAACAAGATGACTAATACATCACAAATAAGGAAAACATTACGAAAATTACCAAAAGCTCGATTAAGACACTCTGTTCGTATAAAGTTTTATTTTCAAATTTTATTAAAAGAGTTGAGATTTAGACCACGGTTTATTGTCTATCCAGCGACCTTGCTTGTTCTTGTATTTTTGGGGGTTTCCGTCTATGCGTATTATGCCGTAAGTGTAACTGACGGTGACATGCTCTTTGGTCTTAAAACCAAGATTGAACATATAAAGCTTGCAAAAGCTGATTCTGGTTATGAAAAATCGTTAGCATATTTGTCTATTGCTGACCGCCGCTTAAAAGAAGCAGAATATCTTGCTAAAAGTTCTTCCCGTTTTAGTTTTGTACATACTGCATATGCCGCGCCGGAAAACACTGAAACACCACTTAGCAGAACAGTTTGGGCAATGTCTGTATATACTAAAAAAGCTATTAATGAGGCCATTACGGTTATTGAAGCGAGAAAATCAGAGGAACTTCTTGCAACTATCTCAGAAAGACAGGAAGAACAGTTGGCTGTATTAACTGAAATAAAGGCAACGGGAGTTGAAAAAAATAATTCAGAAGTTATTGACAGTGTAATTTTAATAACCGAGCACCGCCAAGAAGAAATTATAACTACTCGGAAAAGGGTAGGTGAAGAACAAAAAAAAGGAATTAAAAATGTGCAATTTCAACTCAAAAAGCTTCAGAAAAGAATGGATGATATTGTTCCAGATTCTGAAGCGGTGCGACCCACTCAACAAGACGTACTCCCGGCACCGAACATCAAAAACAATACTCCTCCCGCGCCAACTCCTGACAATATTCAGGAGCCTCAATCAGATGATCATTCAATTCCTGTTAGTCCTTCACCTCAAAAATCCAATGACATTAATAATAAATCAGATACACGAAATGACATTAATAATGAATCAGATACACGAAGTGACATTAATAATGAATCAGATACACGAAGTGAAGAAAATACTCCGGAAGATATCAATTCTCCTCTTCCTGAAAATGGACAGAATATACCCAAGACCACAAACAAGCCAGTTCCATGAAATTCCTAATATGTAACAAAATACTGCCTTCCGTGTATATTAATTAAAGGTCGAAAGTTAAAAATAAAACTATCATTTTAATTTATAAAGAAAGGAGGTGAAAAATATGATGAAAAAATTATTATTTATTCCGCTTATAACAATATTTTTGTTTGCCGGAGCGGTACAAGCACAAACAACAAATGATCTACCGGAGCCGGGCATGCTTCCCGATAGCCCTTTTTATTTTTTGAAAAGCTGGTCAGAGAACATTGGAACATTCTTTACTTTTGATGATGTGGCTAAGGCTGAACGTTTTTTGGATCTATCAGAAAAAAGACTGGCAGAAGCTAACGCTTTAGTAGATAAAGGTAAATTAGAGGTGGCGGAAAAAACAATTGAACGATACCAAGAACAATTTAATACCGCCTTGGCCAAGGCAGAAGAAGCAAAAGCAAAAGACTTTGATACCGATGAGGTTTTAGCTAAGGCTTCCGAGGCCACCCTTAAACACCAAATGGTTTTAGCCGATGTTTATGAAAAAGTTCCGGAACAGGCAAAATCAGCTATTGAGCGGGCAATGGAGAAGAGCATGCGCGGACATGAAGAAGCCCTAAAAGCAATTTCCGGACAAAAGCGGGAAGAGGCCATGCAAAGAGTAGAGGAAAAAAGACAAGAAGTTGAGCAAAGACTTGAAGGATTAAGGGACAAGGGAACGTCAACTCCAACCATTCCAAGTAAAGAAGAAATTGAGCAAAAAATTCCTGCTCGACCAGAAACCGAAAAACCTGAAACTCCGGGCCAACCTCAAGCCCAAGAGGAGCGCGAGGTTGAAGAAATTGAAACCGAAAAACCTGAAACTCCGGGCCAACCTCAAGCCCAAGAGGAGCGCGAGG
>CAZXUK010000043.1:0-2056 GCA_964644045.1 uncultured Gammaproteobacteria bacterium | reverse complement strand
TTGAAGAAATTGAAACCGAAAAACAGGAAATTCCGGAAGTGAAAACTGAAACCCCCGGAGGCGCGGACAAACCTGATACGGAAAAACCCGAAACACCGGAAGGACAGCCGTAAAATTAAGTAAGACGCATAGGCCCTCTATTTTTTGCGATTTTTATATCTCTGATTTTAGCCCCGTCGCCGAAAAAAATCGGGCGAAGCCCGAGCGAGTTAAATCCCGCTGTAAATAAACTTTGGTGGATCTTAAGGGATTCGAATTCTGTTTCAAGATTTTCAGATGAGTTAATAAATATGAGGTAAAAGTGATAAAAAGGCAATAAATACAAGGCTTTAAGTTATCTTAACCGTTATCAAATGTTATTAAGGGCCGGGGTAAATCAAGCAGATTCTAATATCCTCCAATGCTCGGAGTATAAAACAAAACATGCCCAAATAAAAACAGCCCTAAATGTGTAGGGCTGTTTTATTATCTAAAAAAGTTATTAAGCTTTTTTGACATTGACTGCAGCGTCACCTTTTTCGGTTTTTTCAACCTCAAAAGTTACGGCATCGCCTTCACGAAGTTGAGAAAACTCAACACCGTCAAGACTGTTAGCATGGAAAAACAAATCGTTTCCTCCATCTTGAGCTATAAAACCGAAGTTTTTGTCAGTCAATTTTTTGATACTTCCTTCCATATAAATGTAAAGATAAGTTTAATTGATTAAATACTAAAAGTAGAAATTCGACCTTATCTCTACATTATTTAATATTTTTCACCCTTAAATTTAAAGAGTGGTTAGTAATTAAACTAACTATTTAACCTTATCACAAAAAATTTTTTTTGTCAACGTCGAATTTAGATTGACATATTTTATATTTTATGTGAAAATATAAAGTTGCTTTTTAAAAATTTAAACACAAAAACCAAAGAATTCTTAAAAGAATTCAAGGAGGATAAAATGAGAAAATTCCGCGCGATTGATTATATTACTCTTACTTTTATGATCATTTTATTGATCGCGGGCCTTGGATCTCTGCAAGAGGTTTTATTGGCCTTTCACATCGCTTACTGGGAGCGTCTTAAGGATTATATTGAGAAGAAGAAACACCGGCGTGACGAGGGCAATCCTTTTAAAGAGAGAGCGGGGGAGCTTTGGCTCTTGGCCTGGCTCTTTTTCGCCGCAGTCGCCCTGACGCTTAACCAGACTTTTCCTTGCGATTATCATCTTCCTCTCGAACATATCCTTATTCCTTTAAGCATAGTGCTTAATAAGTATTATGACTCTAAAGAAAAGGAGGTGAAGGAGTTTTTAAGCAAAAATTTTACTTCCATAAAGGGGAAGATCATCTAAAATATTAAGGGGCTGAAAGTTTTAAAAACATTTAGCCCCCTTTTGTTTTTAGTGTCGGTAAACTTTTCTATGAGAACTTTTTAGTTTTTAATAAAAAATAATTAAAATTGCCAAGATTTAAAAAATTATTGTAATTTTTCTTTTTTTTTGTTAAAATTTAATTATAAGTATTTTGATAATATATCTTGTGGATAACTTTTTTAAATTAAATTATTTAATTAAAATATTTTAAAACTAATTTTTATTTTATGTTCATCAAAACAAACAAACTTCTTTTATTAAAAAAGAAAAAGATTTTAAGTTCGGCTTTGGTTTTTTCCTTTGCCCTCTTATTTTCTTTGTTTTTTTCCGCCTCTGATGCCCAAGCCGCCACTACCACCCCTATAGATGATCTCTCGGCCACCGCTGCCTCTTCCACCCAAATCGACCTAACTTGGACGGCAAATGATGATACCGACTTTGATCACTATGAGGTTTATCGGGCAACTTCCAGTCCGGTTAGTACTTCCAGTTATTTGGTCGCCTCCACTTCCGAGCAAACTACCGCCTCCACTTCTGACACCGGATTATCAGACGGCAATGATTATTTTTATCAGATCTATGTTTTCTACACTGACGGAGATGTGGCCACCAGTAATGCCACTTCTACCTACACTTTGGACTACGACAACACCCCTATTGACGATTTAGTAGCCACAGCTTCCTCAAGCACGGAAATTAGTT
>CAZXUK010000042.1:0-5122 GCA_964644045.1 uncultured Gammaproteobacteria bacterium | reverse complement strand
CAAGCCCGTACACCTCCAATTAATCTCCGCTTCCCGACTAACCACATCAACCACGCAGGCCGGATTACAACCTTCCTTGTCAATATCAAGGTCAAGCCACCAAGTTCCGG
The DNA here is from genome assembly GCA_964644045.1 of uncultured Gammaproteobacteria bacterium. Taxonomy (GTDB): domain Bacteria; phylum Patescibacteriota; class Patescibacteriia; order Patescibacteriales; family JAGXOH01; genus JAIOTG01. The sequence continues at coordinate 5,012 of CAZXUK010000042.1, read as the reverse complement.
AGTTTTCATTACAAAAATACTCACCTGTCAAACGATCTCCGCATTCGCTTTGCTCGGCTATCTCTCGCGCATCAGCCAAAGTCAAAATACCTCCTTCCTCCGGATAAGTACAAGCCTCTTCAGTAAAAGTTTTGCTATCCCGGCTTCGGCACTGGCGCGGATAGCTCTCCATGACCGGATTTCCGGCCTTAACACATTCCCGAAAACCGCCAATCTCGCCCTCTGAGGAATTACGGGCTTCTTCTTGAGGGAAGGGCTTATCCTGAGGAGCCGGAGCCAAACTCCTCTCCCACCAAAAAGCCAAACCTCCCATCACTCCCAAAACAATTATCAAAATGATTAAAGCTCTTCTCTTCATATTTTTATTTTTATATCTATATTTTACATCCACAACTTCTAAAAATCAAGAAATTAATAAGTTTTTAAAAACACAACGAACAAAGCCAATATTATCCCCAATAAAAAAGCCCAGAAAGAATGTTCTTTTTCTTGTTGTCTTACCTCGGGTAAAAGATGAGAGGAAGAAATATAAAGCAAAACCCCGGCGGCAAAACCCAATAACAAACCCAAATTGCCGGAACCCAGTTTATTTATAAAAGGATAAAAAAGAAAAGCCCCCAGTGGAGTGGTCAAGCCGGATATTAAAAAAGCGTACCAAGCCGCTCTTTCTTCTTTTATTCCTCCTTGAATCAAAAAAACAAAAGTTATAATCCCTTCCGCAAATTCATGAATTACCAGACCGGTGGCCGCCAAGACACCTATAAGCACGCTTACATTAAAAGTAACAGTATAAATTATTCCGTCTATAAAAGAGTGAACCCCCACTCCTTCAGCCGCGGTCAAACCAAAGGCCAAGGATCTTTCTTGAGTATATTTTCTTAATAATTTATTGGAAAAAAACATAAACAAAAAACCCAGTAAAGCCAAAAAACCGGCATAAGAATTTTTCTCCACTGCGCGCGGCAAAGCTAAGATCAAAGGGGTGGCGATCAAAACACCGGCGGCAAAACACATAAAATAAACTTTAGCTTTTTCCGCCCATTTTCTATATTTAAAAATAGCCCAAACCCCCAAAGCGTTAACCAGAATCGAGCCCAAAGCAAAGACGGATATCCAAATAAAAGTATTAGAAAAATTAAATAAATTCATAAAAAATGATATAATAAAGAATAATTTAATTTTATGTCCTTAATGATTAAAAATAAGATTTATCACCTCTTCATTTTCCTCTCTTTTTTTATTTTAATTTTAGCACTTTTAGTATTGCCGAACAAATCCGCTCAGGCGGCCTCCGGGGAAGGAGGAAAAATTTTTCTCCAAATAGAAAAAAACGGAGAGGCCTGGTATGTGTACCCCTGGGACGGAAAACGATATTTTTTGGGACGACCTAAGCAGGCCTTTGAAATTATGCGCAAATTATCTCTGGGCGCCACTCATGAATTTATAGCCGCCAGACAAAGTTTTCCCGAACAGCTCTCCGGAGTCATTCTTTTGGATATAGACAAAAACGGAGAGGCCTATTATATAAATCCGAAGAACTTAAAAAAATATTACCTGGGACGACCCGAAGACGCTTTTAAAGTAATGCGAGAGTTGGGTGTAGGTATAAATAATAAGGACTTATCTTATCTACCCGTGGGAGACTTAAACAATATCCGGAAAAGCAACAAAAGAGGGAGATATATAATTCCCGATGTGCCTTTTTCTCCCCAGGCCCCTTTTGCCAATTGGGAAGATAGCCGTCAACAAGACGGTTGCGAAGAGGCCTCAGCTCTTTTGGCCGCCTATTGGGGAAAAGAAAAAAAACTAAATCGCGAACAGGCCCTAAATAAAATATTGGATATATCCCGTTTTGAAGAAAATAACTATGGAGAATACCGGGATACTTCAGCCCAAGACACTTTAAATTGGCTTCTAAAAGATTATTTTGACTATCAAAAAGCCGCTTTAAAGAAGAAGGCGGAGTTAAGAGATCTGATCTATGAAATAAAAAAGGGAAATTTAATAATAGCTCCTATGAACGGGCAAACTCTGGGCAATATTTATTATACTCCGCCCGGGCCGAGCCGGCATATGATCGTAATCAGGGGCTATGACGAAATAAAAAAAACTTTTATAACCAATGATCCCGGAGTGGGAAACGGAGAAATGTTTGAATACGACCAAGATATCTTTTACAACTCTATCCGCGACTATCCTACCGGCTACCACGTGCCCATTGAGGAGGTAGAAAAAAATGTAATTGTGGTAATGAATTAATTTTCATTAATTCATTAAAATTTTCGCATTACCCCCTTAACCACGCCTTGAATTAAAGGGTCTTTAACATAAATCGGCCTCATGGCCGAATTGGCCGGTTGCAGGCGTATTCTGTCTTTCTCCCGAAAAAATTTCTTTAAGGTAGCATTACTGTTGTCCAATAGGGCCACTACCACCTCTCCGTCTTGAGGGTAATTATTTCTCTCCACAATTACATAATCCCCGTCCAGGATGCCCTCTTCTATCATGGAATCCCCCTTAACTTTTAAAACATAAGATTCCGCCGGATTATTGGCGCCCAGCCATTTGGGTATACTAATAGTTTCTTTTTCTTCCACCGCTTCTATGGGTTCACCGGCGGTAATCAAGCCGGCTAAATAAAGATGAACCTCTTCTTGAAACTCTGATTGCTCGGGAATAATCTCAATCGATCTGGACTTATTAAAAGAAGTTTCCAAATAACCCTTATTTTTCAAAGCGGTAATATGGGCGGCCACCGTGGAGGAACTGGATAGCTTAAAATAGTTTGCTATTTCCCTGTAGCTGGGATAATAACCATTGTCAGAATAAAAATCGTTAATAAAATCCAAAAGCTTTTTTTGCTTGGGAGTTAAATTTTTAATCATAGCTTTAAAATTAGTTTTAATATCAATTTTTAGATTCTTAATTCTATCTTTGTTCTATATTTATTCTATACGAACAAAAATAGAAAGTCAATAAAAGTTATCCACAACAAAAAAAGACCGCCTTTTAAAGCGGTCTTTTTTATGAAAATCTTCTGTTATTTTTATTCAGCCGGTTCTAAAGGATCGTATCCATTATCCACTTCTTCTCCGTCTAAGTAACCGTCTCCATCACTATCCGGATTATTGGGATCTGTACCCATTTCCATTTCCTCTCCATCAGCCAATCCATCTCCGTCAGTATCTACCACCCGGGTAGCGCCGGAATAAGCTATAGCTCGGACCGTGTCCCAATCAGTGGCAGAAGTCGGGCTATAATCAAATATTCCTTCAAATATTTTGATAGCGGCTGCCTCGCTTTCCATATTTCGACTATCTGATCTAAGGCCATAAGCCATAATGGTTACGGCGGCATTATCATTGGGGTTGTCCATATTAGGTTCTCTTGAATAAACTTCTTCAAACTTTTCCTTGGCTTTATTCTCGGCAGTTACACTTCTCTCTGCAGGCCAACGTCCATTAGCTATCTTTAAAACATCCAACCATTCTTCGTAAGTATCAGGCAGTTTATCAAAAGCGGCCTTATAAGAATTAATGACTCCGGCTCTTTCTCCTGCTCCTAAAATTAGAGTAGAAGGTGTTCCGTAAGCTATAAAATTGGTAATAGCATCAATAGCTGATTGTTCCAGGTCTTCAATTCCCTCCAAGAGCATAGTGGTATATTTGTCATAAGTTGCTTGTTCCTTCTCTGTATTTCGAGATAAATTCATTTCACCGGCTTGTTTCTCAGCCTCTCCGGGCCAAGTGTAACTGGCCTCGGTTTGTAACTGCTGAATTTGAGCCTCTCTTTCAGATGTTTCTTCTTCTGGCTCCTCTTCTTGGTCGGCTTCCTCTTCTGCATATCCGGAAGAAAGAGTAATAGTGTCGGAAATTACTCCGGACACATTTCCATAAGAATCCTTGAATTTGGCATAAACTGTCTTTTCTCCGGCTCCGGATTTTAAAGTCCAAGTTTTTGAAGCGGCATAATTTTCCCAAGAAGCTCCGGAAAAATCAGAACTATTGGAAATCATCATAGTGTTAGCTCCATTGGCAAACAGATTCAAGTCAACAGTTCGGGATAGCGTGGAAATGTCTCCTCCGTTAATTTCTAGAGAAATATTCTCCGGAGGGGTATTATCTATAAATCCACTACTTCCACCGCCTCCACCGCTACTACCACTGGTTTGAGCGCTAACCACAGCACTTCCCACTATATCATCACCGTTATCATCATCAGTGTCATATACATAAATTTTATAATAATAAAGGGTTCCTGACATTATCCCGGAATTGGAAAAACTATTAGTAGATTGATTGCTAATCTTAGCCACTCTGGTGTCAGAGGTTCCCACTGAGCTACTTCTACTTCTATAAATTTTATAATGGCTAAAGGCATAAGCCGGATCGGTGTTGGCAGTCCAACTTAGATCAATCTGGGAATCACTAACAGCAGTGGCGGAAAAATTAGCTACGGCATTATTGGAATAATCTGTAGTAGTGGTGGAAGCGGTATTGCTGGTAGCAATGTCATGTATTCTATCAATGCCATTGTCATCATCCAAATCAACTACATATACTTCATAAAAATATTGGTTGCCATCACTTAATCCGGAATCGGCATAACTATTTAGAGATTGAACAGAAGAAGTGGCTATTAAATCAGTGGTGGTGGAAAAAATACCGGTTGAACTGCGATAAATTTCATATTGGCCAAAGGCATAGGAGGGATCAGAATTAGCGGTCCAGCTTAAGTTAATTTCGGTAGAAGAGGAAGCTACGGCGGTTAAATCAGCAATAGCGGTGTTGGTGTAGTCTGTGGTGGTAGCTGAATCTTCGTTGCTGGCTGTCTTATCCACACCATTGTCATCATTATTATCAACCACATAAACTTTGTAGAAATAGTCATTTCCGTCTGATAGTCCGGAATCGTCGTAGCTGTTCATTTCCTGATCAGTGCTGGTGGCTATGAGAGTGCTGGAAGTGGAAACACCGCTGGTTTCGCTTCTGTAGATCTCGTATTGGCTGAAA
>CAZXUK010000041.1:0-5261 GCA_964644045.1 uncultured Gammaproteobacteria bacterium | reverse complement strand
AATAAAACCGAAAAAGTAGGCGATGAAATCAAGCAAGATATCAAGTCTAATAGTAAAATAGATGTCGCGGCGGCCATTTTTTCTATTTACGGATTTCAAGTCTTAAAGAAAGAGCTTTCTAAGATAGACAAGCTCCGTTTTGTTTTTACTGATCCCACTTTCGTAGAAATTAATAAAAAAAAGAAAGAACAAAGAAAATTTGAGATAAATTCCAACTCAAGGAAAAGAGCTATTGGTGGAACCGATTTTGAAATCAACCTAAAGAATAAACTAGAAGGAAAAGTGGTAGCTAAAGAGTGCAAAGAATGGATAGTGAAAAAGGCTTCTTTTAAATCAAATTCAGCCAATTACTATATTCAACCTCACTTTAGCATCAAAAACAAAGATGAAAATATAGTTTACACCGGCATTAACGAATTCAGTAGCGCCGGTTTTGGATATGAAAAAGATAACTCTATTTTAAACCAAGCTATCAAGACAGACGATTATGAGACAACCAAACAATTTTTAGATAGATTTGAGGAAATATGGAACGATGAAAATTTATTAACAGATATTACCGATGAGGTGGTTGATTATATCTCTAATTTGTACAAAGAAAATCCGCCGGAGTTTATTTATTACCTTATTCTTTATAATATTTTTGACGAATTTTTGGAAGATATATCCGAAGACGAATTAGCCAATGAAAAAACCGGTTTTAAAGAATCAGTTGTTTGGAACAGGCTTTATGACTTTCAAAGAGATGCCGTTCTGGGAGTGATAAACAAACTGGAAAGATATAACGGCTGTATTTTGGCTGATAGTGTAGGTTTGGGTAAAACCTTTTCCGCCTTAGGGGTTGTTAAATATTATCAGGAAAGAAATAGAAGTATTTTAGTCTTATGCCCTAAAAAACTTGGCGATAACTGGCAGACTTTTTTAAACAATTACGACGACAATATTTTGTTAAAAGATAGGTTGAATTATGATGTTTTGTACCATACCGATCTTTCCAGAGAAAAAGGTTATTCCAATAACATAGACTTGTCACGCATAAATTGGAGTAATTATGATTTGGTTGTAATTGATGAGTCTCATAATTTCCGAAATAATGATCCCAAGAAAAAAGACAAACAAACCCGGTACCAAAAATTATTAGAAGATGTGATGAAAAAAGGCGTTAAAACCAAAGTTTTGATGCTTTCCGCCACTCCGGTAAATAATAGGTTTAATGATTTGAGGAATCAAATAGCCTTGGCTTATGAGGGCAAGACGGATATCCCGGATGAAAATATGAATACCGACAAGTCAATTGACTCTATTTTAAAGAATGCTCAAAAAATATTTAATGAATGGTCCAAGTTGCCAATGGAGCAAAGAACCACCGGTGACCTTTTAAATAGATTGAGTTCCAATTTTGACTTTTTTAAGTTACTGGATAGTATTACGATCGCCAGAAGCAGGAAGCATGTTGAGAAGTATTATGATATGGATCAAATCGGCAAATTTCCCAATCGACTCCCGCCGGTAACTTTAAAAAGCCCTATAACCGAAATGGATGACTTCCTAAGTATGGAAGAATTATATCAAAAGCTAACTCTATTAAATTTATCGGTTTATTCTCCTTTTGAATATATACTGGATGAGAAAAAAGATATTTATAGCGATTTATACGATACTGACATAAACGAAACTGTTAGCTTGCGTCAAATAAACCGGGAGAAGAGTTTACAGAAATTGATGCGGGTTAATTTTTTGAAACGGTTGGAAAGTTCGGTTGAGGCTTTTCGTATTACTCTGGAAAAATTCATAAAAAATGTGAAAGGCACCATTGATGCTATTGACGACTTTGAAAAAAACGGCAAAGAATCTTCGGTGGAGACAACCCAAGTTGATGATTTGAGCATTGATATAGAAGGTGAAAATTGGATAGATGAAGATTTTAGCATAGGAGATAAGGTTAAAATAAATTTGAAGGATATGAATACGCTTGGTTGGAGAGAAGATTTAAAGAAAGATTATGAGCAAGCCAAAGAGATTTTAAAAGAAATGAAGAAAATAACTCCTGACAAGGATAAAAAACTTTCCGACTTAAAAGATGTAATTGACTGCAAAATTGAAAATCCTATCAATGATAACAACAAAAAGATATTAATTTTTTCCGCTTTCGCCGATACGGTTAACTATTTATATCAGAATATATCTCTTTATGCTAAAGAAAATCATGGGCTTGAAAGCGCCAAAGTTGTCGGTACGGATCAAAATGATTGCACTTTAAATATTGATAAGCAATTTAATAATATTTTGATCAATTTTTCCCCTCGCGCCAAGGAAAGAAGAGGAGATAAAGAGACAAAAGAAATTGATATTTTAATTGCCACCGACTGCATATCCGAAGGTCAAAATTTGCAGGATTGCGACTATCTTATAAATTACGATATACATTGGAATCCGGTTAAGATTATTCAAAGATTTGGAAGAATAGACAGGATCGGATCTAAAAACAAAGACATCCAATTGGTTAACTTTTGGCCCAATATTTCTTTAGAGGAATACATCAACCTTAAAAAAAGAGTGGAAGCCAGGATGCATGTGGTAGGAGCCACGGCCGCCGGAGAGAATGTGTTGACAAATGAATCCGTGGAGCTGGAGTATAGAAAAAAACAACTAGAAAGATTGCAGGAGGAGGTAGTGGACTTGGAAGAGATGAATTCCGGCATTTCTATTACAGATTTGGGATTAAATGATTTTAGAATGGATTTGGTAAACTACATCAAAGAAAATGGTAGTTTGGATGATGTTCCCAATGGTATGCACGCGGTATGTTCCAAGGATTTGAGTAAAGATATTAGGCCCGGAGCCATATTTGTCCTAAAAAACATCAATCAGGAAGTAAACATAAACAACACCAATCAACTCCATCCTTTCTATTTGGTCTATATCGGAGAAGATGAACAAATTCTGTCCAATCATTTAAATGTTAAAAATACTCTGGATATTTTGCGGATTATAGCTAAAGGCAAAAGTGAACCCTTAAAAGAGGTTTATGAAAAGTTTAATGAAGAAACCGATGACGGGCGGAAGATGGACAAATATTCAGAGCTCCTAAATCATTCCATTCAATCCATACTGGAGGTAAAAGAAGAAAGCGATATAGACAGTCTTTTCTCTGCCGGCGGAACATCCGCTCTGGTCAATAATATAAAAGGGCTTAGCGACTTTGAGTTAATTGCTTTTATGGTTATTAAATAATTATGAACCTACCGGAAAACGCCAAAATAGAAAAGTTTCTTCCCAAAAATCATTTTTACAATAAAGTTTTTTTAAATCAGAAACTGAAGGATGAATTTGTAAGACTTATAAAAAAGATAACCTGGAAATACAAGATCTCGGAAGAAATAGTGGGTATAAAAAAAACAGATAAAGTGGAAGAAATACAGGTTTTTGAAGTTGAATTAAAAGAAAAACAAGTTCCGGAGAAGATATTGAAAATAATAGATAAAGCTATTCCTTACCCGATATTGTTTGTAGCCAAGTATGGCGAGGATTGGAAATACATAATTTCTTTAAAGGAAAATGGGGTAAAAGATTACTACTACTCCGAATGGAATGAAGATATTGATTTTGATTTTAACGGGGTGGATTTGGAAAAGGTATATCAAAAATTGATTAAAAAATTCATCAAAACAGCCGGCGAAGAGGAGAGTTTTGGCCAGGCGGTGGAAAAAGATGCTAAAATAAAGGAGCTGGAGAAAGAGGTGGAAAAACTGGAGAATAAACTAAACAAAGAAAAACAATTCAACAGAAAAGTGGAGCTCAATAAAGAGTTAAATAACAAAAAGCAGGAGTTAAATAAATTAAAACAATAATTTAAGCAATATGGATAAATTAAATATGAGCACTCCGGACTTAACCGGAGACAATACCCGAAAAATAGAAAAATTATTTCCCAATGTGATTACCGAAAGAGAGGATGAGAACGGAAACATTCAAAAAGGAGTGGACTTTAATAAGCTCAAGCAAGAGCTTTCCAATGTTTTAGTGGAAGGCGGAGAAGAAAGGTACCGACTGGACTGGCCGGGCAAGAAAGAGTCTATTCTCAAGGCCAACACTCCCATAACCGACCGCACCCTCCGTCCCGACCGGGAAGAAAGCGAGGATTTTGACAATACCGAGAATCTTTACCTGGAAGGCGACAACTTTGAAATTCTAAAACTTTTGCAAGAAAGCTATCTCAACAAAGTAAAAATGATCTATATTGATCCTCCTTATAACACCGGCGGGAATTTTATCTATAAAGATGATTTTAAGCAAAGCCGGGAGGATTACGACGAAGAGACCAGCGCGGTGGATGAAGAGGGCAACAAGCTTTTTAAAAACACGGCGACCAACGGCAGGTTCCACTCCGATTGGCTGTCTATGATGTATGAGCGGTTAACCATAGCCCGGGATCTGCTCAAAGATGACGGAGTGATTTTTATCTCTATTGATGACAATGAAGTGCATAATTTAAGGAAAATTTGTGATGAGATTTTTGGGGAGGGGAATTTTATTACTTCCTTTGCACAAAAAGCTCGTGGAGGTATTTCTAACGATAAAATAGTTTCTGAAAACCACAATTATATTTTAATGTATGCAAAGAGTTATTTTGAAATTCATAAAAAAAGAAATTTGTTTGGAATAATGAGAAATAAAGATGATTTTAAAAATTATTTTAGGGATGATAAAGATGGTAAGGGGTTGTATGCCCTAAATCCTGTTACTGGCCCAGGAGGTGCAAGAAAAGGTAATCCTTATTACGAAGTTTTGGGGGTAAAAAATTATTGGCGGTATAGTAAAGAAACAATGAATAAACTAATTAATCAAGGAAAAATAGTAAAAATAAATGGGAATCTTTATCAAAAAACCTACAAAGAAGAATTAGCCGGAACAAAAAAAGGAGCCTCTACTTGGTTAGATAACGTTGGAACAACACAAGAAGGAACACAAGAAATAAAAAAATTATTTGACAATACTATTTTTGATTTTCCAAAACCTACAAGCTTAGTTCGGTTTTTATTAAATTTTATTAATTATCAAGATAGTGATATAACCCTAGATTTTTTTGCAGGCTCGGCCACAACAGCTCATGCTGTTATGCAACAAAATGCTGAAGATGGAGGCAATCGTAAATTTATTATGGCCCAATTTCCGGAAGAGACGGAAGAAAATTCCGAGGCTCGCAAGGCCGGATATAAAAATATTTCCGATATCGGCAAAGAGCGCATCCGCCGGGCGGC
>CAZXUK010000040.1:0-5353 GCA_964644045.1 uncultured Gammaproteobacteria bacterium | reverse complement strand
AAGGCATTTCGAAAAGGTCCGGCTATTTCCTTGCCTTCACTGTCTATGAAGTAGTGGCCGCCTTCTTTTTCCACATGGGCCCGGCCTTCGCTGAAAGAAAAGGCATTTCGAAAAGGTCCGGCTATTTCCTTGCCTTCACTGTCTATGAAGTAGTCGCCGTCTTCTTTTTTTGCCAGGGCCAGGCCTTCGCTGAAAGAACCGGCATTTTGAAAAGGTCCGGCTATTTGCTTGCCTTCCCTGTCTATGAAGTAGTGGCCATCTTCTTTTTTTGCCAGGGCCGGGCCTTCGTTGAACTCTCCTACCCACTCGTAACCGTTCTCTCTGGCTAAGCGGGAACGGAAGTTTATCTCTTCTTCGTAATCCTTTTCTTCTTCCGAAGAAAAAGTTTCTCGTTCCGGATCTTCCGGGGATCGTTCTTCCTCTTTAGTTTCATCTTCCACCGATCGTCTTCTGGAGTCCGAGGGCGACTCGTAGTGGATATAGTTGATAAGCTCTTCCAGTTTTTGTTTGTCCTTTTGGTCCTGTAGTTTGCCGGCGTAATAGAAGCGGAGGGCCCTCTGGGCGGTCTCGGTGATATCCCCGTTGTAGTAGCGGAGGATGAACTGCTGGAAGCGGCGGAGTTCTTCGTGGTCGTCAAACATGATCTCCTGGGGCTGGTCTTCGGCTATTTCTTGCTCCTCCAGGAGTTTTTTGGCGCTCCGGTGGAATTCCTCGAATTGCTCCTCTATCTGGTCATAGCCGGGGATCTCCTCCAGTTGTTCCAGGTCAAGATCGCCTTCGTTGGAATAGAGAAACATCTCTTCCGGGGCCTCTTCGGTCCGGGGAAGCTTTCCCCTTCTGGCCTTTCTCATATAGGAGAAGGCTTTGGGCGGGAGTTCGCCGGGTTCCTTTTGGTAGTTCCACCGGCGGAGCAGTTCCTTGCTGATGGGGTTCACCCCTTCGTATCCCTCTCCCGGCGGGTTCATCAACCCCGCCACTTTGGTATGCTCCTTGCTGACGGAAACCCTTTCGGAAGCGTCTTCGGGCAGGGTTACCTCTCCGTTCTTGTCCAGACCGTCTAGAACCTCATTCAATCTCTTGAGTATGGCCGAATGGGCGGCGTTGATCTCGTCCAGAATTATTATCTTTTTCTTTCCCTTCTCTTGCCTTAACCCCCGGGTGATCTCGCCTTCGGCGAAAATATATTCCGGATCGTTTTCAGAGGTTTTGTCCGGATTGGCGATATGTCTACCCATGAGATCCTCCACGTCCGTTTGCCCGTTCAAATTGACATAATGGACCTCGTAACCCAATTCCGAGGCCATTTTCCGAATAGTGGTGGTCTTGCCCAAACTGGTGCCCCCTTCCAGGAGGACGGGCTCGCCTTCTTTCCAGGAGACGGCTATTTTCTGCTGGAGCTCCAGAGCGTATTGATAATTGATATAGTTCTCGTATCTTTCCCTCGGTTCCACGATCTCGGGGTCCGGATCCTCCGCCTTGGGCAATTCCACTCCCAGGTAGGAGATACTCTCCGGTGTTTCCCGGATAGGAGAGTTCTCTTGTTCCGGAGATCCTTCTTCGGTCTCGGTCTGTTCCCCGTCCGTGGTTTTCTCTTTCTCTTCCTTTTCCTCTTCTCCCGAAGAAGGCCCTCTCATGCTTTCGAATTTGTTTTGGGGCATAAGTTTAAAATTATTATTATGGTTTTATTGGACGATGTTTTAAATTTGATAGGTGATGCCAACTTTGGCAAGCAAATTGAATCCTTGTTTTTGGATTTTTTCCAAAGTTTCCTTGGAAATTAAAAATACTACGGACAAGTTTGGGTAATCCGGTTCTATTATCCGTTTTTCATGCTCGCCGGGGACAAGCATTTGGATCTGGTTCATGGGGTATTGAACCACCAGATCATAGATCTTTTTAAGATCGTCTTCACCGGATACGGAGAAATAGTAGGACCCTTTTTGTTGAAGCTTGTTCAACAGATCCGCTATATCTTCGGTTTTTTCAAAACCTTGTTTTTCCAATTCTTGTTCGGTATTTTTTTGCCCTTGCTCGTCAGGAGCGATCACCAAAGGAATTTCCTTTTGGCCGGAGGTGTAGCTTAAAAATTGTTGGAGTGTGTCTTGTGGCATAGTTATAAATTAATGATTAATTAATTATTTAATTTTATTGGAATTTTTGATAATTTTCAATTAAATCTTTTAAAAGTTCAACCAATTGCTTGGGCATTTCGTCCACCGGAATATCCGCTATATGGTTGGGATAATATTTTTCTACATGATCCGTTCCTTGGCCGATACCCAGCCCTACCAATTTCTGATCCGTTTTTTGGGTTAACTCTTGGACCACTCTGGAAAGATTGTATTCCGGGCCGGAGTGTTGGTCAGACTCTTCCGGAATTCCGTCGGAAAAAGCAAGCAGGAATTTTTCTTGTTCTCTTTGGTCTCCAAGCCTTTGGGAGGCCTCTTTGAGAGCCCAGCCGTCATCGTTACATAGTGCTCTGTCCGACCTCACTTCTTGAAGCATATTGCCCATTTTTTGTCTGGCCTCTTCCAATTTGGACTGTTGAAAACTTTTATACTCATATAATCTATCATTGAATCCCAGGATCTCGGTTTTAATGGACAATCTATTCAAAACCTCGGCTATCACAATTACACTTTTGAAGGTCTCTTCAATTTTATCCCTTTTTTTCATGGAACCGGAAAGATCCACCAACAAGCTAATGGCATAATCGCTTTCCGTGGGCACGGTCCTTTTTTTCCAAGATCTGCTCTCGGTGGCCGGAATGCCTTTGGCTTTTTCCTGCATCCGTTTACCGATATCTATTTTTTTGCCTTTTTTGTACCCGCTCTGCCAATCTCCCTGCCTCCGGGCCACAAATATTCTTCTTAATTTGTGCTCCAATTCTTTTATCAACGGCAACACTTCTTGCCTGTATTGACGGTAAACATCTTGGTTTTCTTTGTCCATTATTTGTTCCACTTTTTTCTTGTATTCTTCCGCGGCCGCCGAAGCTTCTTGTCGCTCTTTATCTTTTTTATCCTGATCTTGTTGTTCTTGATCCTCGTCTTTTTCTTCTCCTTGCTCTTTCCTTTCTTCTCTTTGTTCCGGATTCTCATTTAATTCCCCTTCCAATTCTTGATTGATATCCTTTTCAAATTCTTTTAGTGACTGTTCGGCTTTTTCTTCCAATTCCTGTTTCTTCTCTTCCGGCAATTCTTCCAGGTGCTTTTTGATCTTTTCTTTTAACTCCTCGGGAAGAGAATCCAGATCCACCGGTTTTCCTTCTTGGCTTGATTGTTCCGAGGATTCCTCCCCTTCCGATTCTCCTTCATTATCTCCTTCTCCCCCTTCACTTTCTTCTCCTTCTTTTTCCGGCGAGGAAGACTTATCCAATTCTTCTTGCAATTTTTGTTTTTCTTCTTCCGTTAATTCTTGGTCCAACTCCTCGGGTATTTGGCTTTCTTGTTCCTGCCCCTGCTGTTTTTGCATATCCTGCAAGAACTCTTGCATTTGTTGATCCTCTTTGTCCATTTCCACCAATTTTTGGAACTCCGGCCAGATCCGATCGCGGTTGATTTCGTAAGAGGTCTTGGCATATTTGGTGATATTTTTCTCCGCTGAGTCCGCTTCTTTTTTGGAAGGGTAGGTCCACCAAGACTTTTGGGCCTCGGCTATAGTTTTTTCCACCACTTCTTTAACTTCCGGTGGGAGATCCTCGCCGACCTCGATCTCTTGCTTTTGAACATCGCGGAACCATTGTTTGATATATTCAAAACCGGCTTGCATAAAACGGGGTTCGTAGCCCAACTTTTGTTGCGCTTTTTGTTTGTGTTTTTCTTCTACATCCAGATCGTGTTCATAGGCCAGACTCATATGTTCTTTGAATTTGGGATAACTCTCGGCCACGAAATTATTATCCCTGGGATCCTCTATGGCATTCATCATAAAAGAAAAACCTTGTTGTTGCCACTCCTCTTTAGGGATGAACTCGGTTCTGGAAATACGCCTATGTCCGGCTTCATGTGATATGACAAAACGCAAATAATCCATGGGCATCTCCAGTAAATCCTGAGGGTCTATTCTGACCACATTCTTTTTAAAATCCCACTCCCAACCCTTGCCGGGCTGATTGAGCTCCACCGGAATCTTAAAATCCTTGCCGATATGATAACATAAGGGGGATAAGATCTCCTGTTTTTCCTTAATGGTCTCTTGTTGCTCCTCGCTGAACTCTTCCAGGATCTGTTTTTCCTTCTTGCCTAAACTGTGTTCATATATCTGTTCTGAAAAATCAGAATTCAAAGTTTCTTCCCGAGGTTGAGAATTAGAATTAATTTTTTCCGGGTTAAAATCCATATTAAATATTTATTTGAACTCACAAAAATATATAATCGCCGAAGTTAAAGGTTGCCGGATCTTTTAATAACTGCCGAATTCTCGGCCGAACTTATCAATATATATTTCTTTACCGTCCCTTTTTTCCACCCGGGCCAGGCCTTCGCTGAAAGGACGGGCACCTCGAAAAGGTCCGGCTATTTCCTTGCCTTCCCTGTCTATGAAGTAGTGGCCGTCTTCTTTTTTCACCCAAGCCAGGCCTTCGCTGAAAGGACGGGCACCTCGAAAAGGTCCGGCTATTTGCTTGCCTTCCCTGTCTATGAAGTAGTGGCCGTCTTCTTTTTCCACCGGGGCCAGGCCTTCGCTGAAAGGACGGGCACCTCGAAAAGGTCCGGCTATTTCCTTGCCTTCCCTGTCTATGAAATAGCGGCCGTCTTCTTTTTCCACATGGGCCCGGCCTTCGCTGAAAAAACCGGCGCTTCGAAAAGGTCCGGCTATTTGCTTGCCTTCCCTGTCTATGAAGTAGTCGCCGTCTTCTTTTTGCACATGGGCCCGGCCTTCGCTGAAAGAATCGGCCAATTTAAAAGGTCCGGCTATTTGCTTGCCTTCCTTGTCTATGAAATAGCGGCCGTCTTCTTTTTTCACCCGGGCCCGGCCTTCGCTGAAAGAAAAGGCACCTCGAAAAGGTCCGGCTATTTGCTTGCCTTCCCTGTCTATGAAGTAGTGGCCGTCTTCTTTTTCCACCGGGGCCCGGCCTTCGCTGAAAGAAAAGGCATCTTGAAAAGGCCCGGCTATTTCCTTGCCTTCCTTGTCTATGAAGTAGCGGCCGTCTTCTTTTTCCACCCAAGCCCGGCCTTCGCTGAAAGAACCGGTCCATTCAAAAGGTCCGGCTATTTCCTTGCCTTCCTTGTCTATGAAGTAGCGGCCGTCTTCTTTTACCACCGGGGCCCGGCCTTCGCTGAAAGAATCGATCCATTTAAAAGGTCCGGCTATTTGCTTGCCTTCCCTGTCTATGAAGTAGTGGCCATCTTCT
>CAZXUK010000039.1:0-5479 GCA_964644045.1 uncultured Gammaproteobacteria bacterium | reverse complement strand
GCAAGGCCTGCGCGCTCCTGGCCGCCTTCGAACTCAGCCACCGCGCCTTTGACAAGGAAGACAACAGCTTACCCGTGATCAAGACCGCCGGGGACGCCGTGGCCCACCTCCAGAACATCCGGAACAACAAAAAAGAGCACCCGGTTGCTCTTTATTTGAACGCCAGACAACAGTTGGTATGCTCCGATATTATCTCCATTCAAAACAATATTTAGATTGGTTTTTCGGAATATAAGTTATTGTGTAAAATTATTAATATGATATTATTAATATATAAACAATTTTAATAATATTAAATGTTATGGGGAGTAATAAGTTTTGTTTAAATAGAAATTTTAATGAAATAAAACTTTTAGAAAATTCCCAGAGTTTAAAAATTGGAACCAAAGCTAAAAATTTAAAAATAATTAAAGAGAAAGCCGGTTGCTTAATTCCTAAAACTTTAGTTATTAATATTGATATTTTCAATCAGTTGTTTTTAAACAACAAAATTTCGAACCCTTTATATTATAATTGGTCTAAATTTCAAATTCCATATAAATATCGAAAATTAATTTTGGAATCAATCGACCAAGTTTTTGTCAACAAACCTTTAGTTATTAGAAGTTCGGCAACTTGTGAAGATTCTCCATTGTTAAGTTTTGCTGGGCAATACTCAAGTTTCCTTAATATAAAGGGTGGAGAAAATATTATAAATGCTATTAAATTATGTTATCAGTCATTATTTAGTGATAATGCTAAAATATATGCGAATATTAATGGCGTTAGACTAGAGGATGAAAGCATGGCAATAGCTATTCAAGAGTTAACATCGGTAAAAGCCGCTGGTGTTGTATTTACTGCCGACCCTGTAAATCAGGATAGTGAGAAGATGATTATTGAATATACCAAAGGCTTGGGGGATTCGATAGTCAGTGGTCACCAAAAGCCAATAGTAAAAATGGTTAAAAAAACAGAGATAAATAATTTACAAGATGGATTCTTAAAAAAATTGTTAAAAATAGCATTAAATCTCGAAAAAGTGTTTGATGACCCTCAAGATATTGAGTGGGGTTGGAATGGTAAAGAAATTTATATCTTTCAAAGTAGAAATATTACTACATTAGACAAAAGGGCAAAGACCATAAAATACGATGTTAATAAAAACAAGGTAATAGGAAGTGGTATTAACGTTTGCAAGGGTGTATCCAGCGGCATTTTAAAAATTATAAACAAAGTCAAAGATTATAATAAAATAAAAAGGGGCGATATTGTATTTTTAAATTGTAAAATAGACACCTCTTTAGTTACAAAATTACCCCTTGTTAATGGTTTAATAATAAATGGTGGCATTCTTTCGCATTTTGCTGTGATGGCAAGAGAGTTTAACACTCCTTGTTTAACCGAACCCACAATAGATAAAAACAATTTATTAGAAGCTTATGAGGGCAAAAAGGTTATTGTTGACTCAATAAAAGGAAAAATATTAACTAATCAAACTAAAATATGAAATTACAACTTTTTATTTACAAAAATATAGCCCTTCATTTTTATTATTCTGAAGATAGTGTTATAGATGGCGAAATAAATAGCAAAAATATTTTTATTTATTTTCCTGGTTTACCCCAAATGGTTAATGAAGATTTTTTTGTTAATAAAGTTAATAAAGATACCGCTTTTTTTAGTGTTTATTATTTAGGAAGTTGGTTAAGTGGCGGAAGCTTTACATATGATAATTGTAAAAAAACGATAGAATTAGCAGTCGAATTTGTAAAAAACAAAAAAGGAACAAAAACTTTTGATAATAAACAAATAAATTGGAATTATAATAATTTATATATAATAGGATATAGCTTTTCTGGTAATCCTGTTGTCTCTGCCAAAATATCAAAAGACGATATAAAAAAAGTTATATTGTTTTCGCCTTTATTTTTTTTGCACAAAGAAGAAGTTGAGAAATATTTAAAAGATAAAAAAGATATAAACAATTTTTACGGATTTAATTTGTTTTATTTAAATTTTCTTAAACGAGGCTATAAATTTGCTCTCAGGGGAATAGAAAAAGAAAGTTGGGGTAAGTATTTTTCAGGCAAAGATCCAAAATCTTTCATTAAAATGGATAAAAATTACCCTAATGTTATTATATTTCACGGCAAATTAGATAAAAAAGTTAATTACATAAGTTCATTATTTTTTCAAAAAGAGAAGTATTCTAAAACAAGGGTCGTTTTAATGGATAATATTGGACATGATTTAGAGAAACTTTTTGATATAAAAAAAATTAATAAACTTATCTAATTATTTATGAAAAAACATATAGTTTTTATAACTGATTGCGTTGATGTAGCATATAATGAATTGAGAGGAGTTATTTTAGATAATATTAAAAATAATGAAATATTCATTGAACCGGTTGTATCCGTTGTGCCTTTCTCAATTATTAATGGAAATTTCGTTTTACGTTTAATGGCTGAAGCCTACCCCGAAGGCACTGTTTTTTCTATAATTTTGAATCCCTTGAAAGAGAGACCGGCTCGTCTAATTGGAAAGACCAAAAAGAAAAATTTTTATTTTATGGGAGCAAACACCGGTGTTTTCACTTGGTTTTTTAGAGATTTTGGCATAGAAGAATTATACGAATTAAATGATCCTGGATTTTTTCCATTCGGCGGGAAATATGTTCACGCTCCGGCGGTGGCGCAAATAGCAATGAAAAAACCTTTGAGAGATATGGGTTGTCCGTTTGATATCGAAAAAGTTGCTAAGATTGATATTTTAGAAGGCACAATTGTTCATGTTGATAATTTTGGATTGATTAAATTTGTTGGTGAGTTAACTGAAGTGAAGGAAGGTGACAAGTTAGAAGTCAATGTTAAAGGGAAAACATTAGAAGCAGTATATGATAAAAGAATGATGAGTCGAGAGTCCGGGGATTGGGTAATTTATCCCGGAAGCTCTTTTGATTTGCTAGAATTGGGTAAGGTGCGAAAAAATGGAGCAAAGGAATTAAATGTAGAAATTGGAGATATAATTACTTTCAAAAAAAAATAACTCAATCCCGGATTATTTAAAAAAGAAAAGCCCCTCCAGATTTTTTATCAAGAGGGGCTGTTTTTTTAAGATGTATTGATAAAGTACACATCATGTGGTGGTAGTAATTTGCGTGCTATTAGATAAAAAAATTCTGACCTAATACCCGCAAGCAATCCCGTTAATTGGAATTCATCAAAGGCTGCTTTAAGCACATGAATATGCCAAAGAAAACCGAAGGCTTCTGCGAGGGTTAAGTTATCTGAAAATTTTTTCTTACTTTGCGGTAAGAGTTTCCAAAACTCAGATACAGTAATCCCGTTTGCATATGACAGACATACTTCTAAAGCAGTTTTTTTCACGAAATTTGATACAAGATGAACTTCGTGAAAACCTAGGTTTGGCAATAGGTTGATATAATGCTCGGAAATTTTTTGCTGTTCTTCATGTGTTCGTGACAATACAACTTTAGGCAAAACATCATCTACTAATGCATATAGAAAAATATCATTTGATTTTTCTTTTTTTCGAATTTTTTGTATTGCCTTTGGATAAATAGACAAGTAATTTTTTGGTGGTTTTCTTGCCCAAATACTAAAGCCGAACTTTAAGATATTAGGAGTGGCAAATGGTGAACCACGAATGTTGTACGCAATCATTGTTTACCCCCAAGTTTTAAGTTGTAATGAATTGAAAGAAGCGACGTTTCCCTACGCGTACAATTCCACTGATTTGGTCAACTGTAATTTCGGGAGAAAGCATGATATTCCCATTTTCACTAATACTCCGTACGGCTTGTTGTTCAAACAGTCGACGGAGTTCGCTTTTGCTTTTGAATTGGCCACTTTCCAGTAAAGCGTTGAATATTGAGGTGTCCGCTTTCTCCATTAATTCGATACAGTCTTCATTGTTAATTTTCTTTTGGGAAAACTTTCGTTCAAAGGATTCGCGTTCTCGCAAACCATCATCAATATTTTTTGTCTCGAGGGCAATTATAAGAGTGGCGAGTTGTTTTTTCGCTTCCAGTGGGTTTTTCGCAATAAAAGCATCAAGTTCATCTAATTCTTGTTGATGAACATCGGAAAAACATCGAAAGTATTGGCCGACAAGTCGGTCAGGAATGGACATAATTTTCCCGAATTTGTCCTCATGAGTTGCATTAACAGCAATATAGTTGCCGTAACTTTTACTCATTTTTCTTCCATCGCCGCTAGTCCCCTCTAGAATAGGAGTCATTAAAATTACTTCTTCATTCATGCCTGATTGACGCATAATTTTACGGCATTGTTGAAAATTTAACAGTTGGTCGATACCTCCAATTTCAACATGGGTTCCGAGATTAACCGAATCTATACCCATAAGGACACCGTAGCATACTTCTGCGAGTGATACAGCTTGTCCATTATGCATTCTTGCTCTAAAATCTTCTCGTTGCATAGCTTCTGATAGATTGATTTGTTGGAAGATGGTAAAGATTTCTTGCAGTGTCATGGGGTTTAACCAGGTGGTGTTATAGTGAATGTGGAGTTTTTGCAGATCGATATATTTTTCAATTTGATTAGTGTATGTTTCCATGTTTTTTACAATTTGTTCTGGTTTTATTGGAACCCTGCCAATATCTCTTTCAGTGGGATCACCCACTCGAGCGGTGAAGTCGCCGATAATAAAATCGATATGATGTTCCGCTTTTGCAAATTGGCGCAAAAGCATAATAGGAACAACGTGTCCGACATGAATTTCCGAGGCCGTTGGGTCAATTCCGAATTTTACTTTAAGGGTGGAATGTTCAGCGATTTTTTGGCGTAATTTTTCAGGAGTTATAATTTCTTGACATTTTGGCAATAGGAAGCCGACGAATTCTTCGATTTCTATGTTTCCCCATGATTCTGAAATTCGAGTAGATAGTCGTTGGTCAAATCTTTTCATGATTTTTTCTCCTTTTCTGTTTGTGCCTTGTCGTTATTGACGTGGCTGAATTTGGTTGGAGTGATGAGTTTGCGATATTCCGTTGGGTGATCTCGACGCAATATTGCAAGCCATCTTCCGGCCTTTGCTTTTGAGGTATCCTTGGTGTTGACAAAAATAATCTCATAAGCGGCAGATGGGCTACTACTTTTTTCCACGAAATTAACAATGTTTTTGTTGTTAAGAATGTGAGCACATCTTGCTTTGATTTCCTCCGCGGATCTTTGCATAATTTATCACCTCCTTTTGTTGTTAAAGAGCCGTTTTTAACAAGAAAACATTCCCTGTTAATATAATAATTTACATTTTTTTATTGTTTTTGTCTATAGATATACCAGTTTAAGTATATTTTGGAGTAAAGATAGTGGGTAAATGAGTTTAAACGAATATAATTCTCCCCTTGTTTGTTTTTAATTTCGAGCTTCCCTATGTTAAAATAACCCCATGAATATCAAAGACCTCCCCGACCACGAAAAACCCAGGGAAAAACTGATAGAAAAAGGCC
>CAZXUK010000038.1:0-5760 GCA_964644045.1 uncultured Gammaproteobacteria bacterium | reverse complement strand
TAGCTTCTACAACAAGAAAATAAGGACACCTCCCAAACCTGCTGTCAACTTCATCTTCAATATCTTTTCCTGTTGAACTTACTGCTATTTTCATCTTTTCTTGATTTATTATATTTTCTTTTTTCATATTATTTTTTTAATTATAATAAAAATTAAAACATTCTTATACTGTTTATTTTAAATTCTGTGTTTTTTTACCTGGTTATTATTTTATTTTCTCTCACCACATTACTTTTATTTTAGAACGATTTAAACCTTAAAGCAAACCAATACAAAAGAAAAAAGGTGATGCCTAAATATATCATACTGCAGTATGATATATTTAGGCGGTCACTTCGGAAGCCGGTAACGAACGGCTCGGCCGGATTCTTGGGTCTGCTTTATTCTATTTTCTTTTTCCAATTCCTCCAAATACCGATAAGCGGTGTTTCTGGATACATCCAGCATATCCGAAACTTTTCCGGTCTGGATACTTCCCTTTTTCTTGATCGCCTCTACGATCTTATCCTTGCGCCCCTCTATTTTCTTCTGTCTTTTCGCGTTAAAACTCTCCAGCCCGGAAGCGTCTTCTTCCTGTTCTTGTTCTTTTTGTTTCGGCTGTTGCATCTCCCGCCGGTCGTCTTTGATTTTTTGGCTCATATAGACCCAGACCGACACGGCTCCGATGACGGCGCCGATGAGGAGATATAGGATGGGTGACATAAAAATTATTGAAAATTAGAAAATCAAAATTCAAAATTAAAAACTATCTCTAATATTGAAATAATTAATCAAAAAATTCTAATGATTGTATTAAGTAAGGAAAAACAGATAAAAATAAGGCGGTTAAAAATGGACTTAAAATCGCGACTATTATAGTTAACCAAAGCTGACTTCTTTCTCTTAATTCTTTATCAGTCTTATATCCATTATCTATCATTTTAAAAAAAATAGGGCGAACTAAAAGCTTCCGGCCCCAATAATCATTTAAATACTCTCTCATAGCATGAATTTTATTTGCTCTATATTTTTTACCACCCCCATCCTCCATAAAAGGTAATGGATTGAAATCGGGTGCCTTCTCCCATTTCTTCTGAGTAACTAAGTTATTTTCCAGTAAATAATCCACGGTATAAAATATTCGCTCCAACTGATTCATGTTAGTATCAAAATCCATTATCATATTATCCTTTAAGGTGACAACATTAATATCACTAACAACCTCTCCCACTGTTGCCATTCTTTTGTTTCCTAACTCTTTAATAAATTTTTTATGTTTCTTTGTGTGTTTATTTAACATAAAATTAATTCAATTTAAAATATCATTAATTTTATTCAAGTCCTTTATTGGAAAATTTAAGTTAACTTTTGGCTTCGATCTAATTAATTTCTTCCCATTTCTTCCTTAACTATTTAAAACAACAATAACTAACTATATTTTTGAATTTGAACTGGAATACCAGCGTCTTCTAATTCTTTTTTATTTTTCTCAAAATTTCTTCCCATTTCTTCCTTAATTTTTTTTAGCTCATCTTCAATTTTTTTCTTTCTATAATCTCTTGCATATAAACTTTTTACTTTAAACCAAATTCTTTTTAAAATATTTTTTTCTTTTTTGATCAAAACTTTATTTTCTGCCGCTAATTTTAGACTATCTTCCTTTAATTTTTTCATTCCTTTATAAAGCAACGAGTTTTCATCCATGAAATCCTTAGCAGTTTCATCTAAAAACTGCGAAAAATTATTCTCCTCTTCCTTGTCTCCGTTTTTAATCTTATATTCCTCTATATACTGAAGCACTCTTTTTGATAAATCAGATTTTACAAAATTAAATTTATCGATATCAACATCTAACGTCTTGAGACTTACAATAAAAGTAAACACATTATTTATAAAATCAAGATCTTTCAGCTTCATTGTAATATCTTCCGGAATATTAAAATTATTCAATGAGGTATAATCAACTTTTTTATTCTTAAGATTATTCTCGATGTGCTCATATAAAAAAATATTTTTAAACAAAATATCATGAACTTCGTTTAAGTATCTCTCTAAATAAGCGTGCTGATTCTTTACCGTTTTATTCCAATCTACCTGCATTCTCCACTTTTCTCCTCTTTTATAGAAAAAATAAGAAACAAAAGCACCCACAAAAGCTCCAAAAAACATTAAGACCCCG
Source organism: uncultured Gammaproteobacteria bacterium (assembly GCA_964644045.1). Taxonomy (GTDB): domain Bacteria; phylum Patescibacteriota; class Patescibacteriia; order Patescibacteriales; family JAGXOH01; genus JAIOTG01. Next base: position 3,602 of record CAZXUK010000038.1, on the reverse strand, counting down.
TCTCTGCTAATAAGTGTATCTAAAACTTTGTCCAAAATTTCTGGCATATAAACATAATTAACTATTTCATAATTTTATTCATCAGTTCATTATAATCGCTAACCACATCATATTTAATATTTTCTCCGTCTAAGGCTTGGAAATGTTTTTTGGCGTATTCTATTTTTTTCTGTTCCACATCCCTGAGCTGTAAACTTTCCATGCTTCCTTTGGTTTCGGCTATAAAATAAATATACTTGAAGTCTTTATTGTCGAAAACAATCGCCCAGTCCGGATTGTAATTTCCGACCGGGGTGGGTATCTTAAAGTCATTGGGTAATTTAGCATAAACCTCCACTTGCCCAGCCTCCATATCTTCGGCAAACCTTTTCTCAACATCAGAATCAACTTTTACATGATCATAAATATGTTTTTTTGCCGGAAAGGTGTCTTTATTCAAAACTCCTTGAAAGTTATTAACCGTAAAAATTTCCTCGCTATAAGCCTCATCGGTTTTGGAGTAAATTATATTATTAACCAAAGTAGACGCTTTCATCTCATTGATATATTTGGAAGCTTGCCGGATAAAATCTTCCGGATTAAACCTATACTGATAAAAGCTCCCTCTTTTTATTTTTTGCAGTATAGCCACCACCGTTTCCCGGGTTAATTTAGTATTTTTCACAATCTCTTCTATCAGATCGTATTTAATATCCGCATAACCGGAGCTATCAATATCTTCAATTCTTCTTTTGTCTTTCATGATGCCGGCTCCGGTTTCCAAGGCTTTTTTATCTATTTCTTCTCGTTGTTCTCCACTGGTAACTTCGGCCTTAACTTTTTTTATTTTCAAATTATTATCAATATGGTCCACGCTTTTCTTGATCAATTCCTGGCTATTAAAATCAACCTCGTAAACGGTTTTGATTTTAATTGTATTCCATAATTTTTGGAATTCTTTTTTCTCAAAATTATCATTCAGTTTTAGTTGATCAATATTATTCTCTCTTTCGTTTTGAGTTATTTTAAACTTTTCGTTGGAGTAAATATTGTTCACCAGCTCCAAAATTTCTTTTTTAAAATTTTGGAATTTATTCGGAATCTCCACCTTATCTTTTTCTATATCCTCCAAAATTTTATCCGTTATCTTAAAATCATCATCCAAGTAACCCTTGGATTTAAAATCAAATACCAAATTGGCTGCTTCCTTGCTATCAAATATAAATTTATCCCCATTTTCATTTTTTAATTCTCGCTTAACCAAAATATCAGGGGTCATTTCTATCGGCCTACCTGATAAGGAATCAGAAATTTCTTTCTGAAGACCCTTGGCAAATTCATCATAGGATTCGCTGGCCACTACCGTAAGTTTATTATACTTAAAAAAATCTTCTTCCAATACGCCGGCGTCCATTCTTTCGCCTCTTTTGTCTACACAAATCCTAAGACCCCTGCCAATCTCTTGCCTTTTGCTGACATGGGATTGGCTATGCTTGAGGGTGCAAATCTGGAAAACATTGGGATTATCCCACCCCTCCCGTAAAGCTGAGTGGGAAAATATAAATCTAACCGGATTATCCAAATTTAATAATTTTTCCTTGTCTTTCATTATAAGATCATAAGCGTTTTCATCATCGCTTCCTTCTTGGCCTCTTTTCTCTTTAGAATCAATAAATTTTCCTTTTTTATCTATGGAAAAATAGCCGTTGTGTGTTTTAGTAACTGATATATCATCCAAATACTTATTGTATTCCGGATCCAATAGATCTCTGTATTCATTCACCACTTTTTTATACTCTTCCTCAAAAATCCGCTCATACTCTCCTTTAACTTTATTACCGTTCTCGTTGTATTGCCTATATTTGGCAACCTCGTCTATAAAAAACAAAGATAACACCTTGATACCTTCATGATAGAGCATTTTTTCTTTTTCCAAATGAGATCTGATGGTTTCCCGGATCTGAATACGGCGCAAATGTTTCTCATCCACATCTCCATTGGTTTGCCCGACCTCCAACTCTATGCCGTTGGTAAATTCAATCTTGTTATGTAAAGCGTTTATGCTTTTTACTGTAAATTCTTTATACTGCTTCATTTCATTGGAAAGTTCATAAAGATTATCTCCTTCTTTAATTCTTTTCAAAATCTTTTTTATACTGGTATTTTGCGATACTTCAAACTCCAATCTGGCCGTCGGATAGGTATTGCGGCTCACATCAATACTGTCCAAAAATAAATAACTATTAGCTCCGGTATCATTCAGAATATCTACTCCTTTCACCCCAATCTTTTTAACCAGTTTTTTATTAAAAGCATCCACCGCGTCCAGCCGATATATTTTATTAAACTCTTCCTTGTGAGTAGCAGAATATCGCAACCTAAATAAAGAATTGAATTCTTTGAGATAGTTATTGGCCTGGGGGCCGAATTTTTGGGGTTCGTCAATTATAAGTATAGGTTTGACGCTTTTTAGAACGTCAATCGGCCTCCTGGACTGCATTTCGTCCAGTTTTCTGTATATCCTTCTAGAGTTTTCGCTTCTGGAGGCAAAGGCCTGATAATTCATTATTATAACTTCTATGGAAGAGCTGGTGGCAAATTTTTCAATGTTGTTTATGTTATTCTTACTTTTGGAGTCGTAAACCGAGAACCTAATTTTTTTGCCGTAGATCTCTTGGAAATGGTCGGCGGTGATCTGGAAAGTTTTATGCACTCCTTCCCGGATAGCCACGGACGGCACCATTACGATAAACTTGCTCCAGCCGTAATGCCTGTGAAGCTCATACATGGTCTTGATATAGACATAAGTTTTTCCGGTTCCGGTTTCCATCTCCACGGTAAAATCTTTGCCTTGCAAATTCTTGACCGGCGGAATATCCTGCTCTTTTTGGATGCTTTGTACATTTTTTAGAATATCATCCTCGGATATTTCCAACTTTTTGTTGCTGAAAGCGATTTTTTCAAAAAATTCGGCTTGCCCTTCTGTCTGCCCTCTGCTTAACAAATCTTTTCTTTTTCCCTTGGTCTGGCCGTAAAAACAATCAACCACCGCTTGCGCCGCTTCTTCTTGAAAATTAAGTTGTTTAAACCGCAAATTTATTTTTTCGCTCATATTTAAATTACATTAATTTTAGTCTCCGGAGATAAACGCTTAAACCTCTCTTCCACGTTTATCCTGTCTTTGTCATCCTTGAAGCTTGCGTCTCTAAAAACCACCTTTAAGGGTTTCTCTTTGGCTATCTCATCCACGATGTCAAAGTTTATTTTCTTGTCAAAACAAGCCACCAGTGAATTTTCCTCCACAAAAAACACTTTATTGCCGGCGATATCTCGGGGTTCAATTCTTAAAGATAATTCCAATCCTAAATCCAAAATTACTTGAGTAAGCAAATCTTCAGCGCTTCTGTCTTCTTTGATATTGCTCTCTAATCCGGAAAGCATATCTTGATCCAGTTCTTGGGGATTATAATAAACATCTTTCATGTTAGTGCTATCGGTTTTAAACACCCGAAAACCGAAATCCATATAGGACAGATCCTTATCCTTGTTGTCTTCTTGAATTTTCTTAGCCGCCCGGCGGATGCGCTCTTTGCCGATATCGGAAATATTTTTATATCCGGCCT
>CAZXUK010000037.1:0-6085 GCA_964644045.1 uncultured Gammaproteobacteria bacterium | reverse complement strand
TCTCATATATTACAAATTCACGAATTTAATCACAAATTCACGAATCAGCTTATTAATTATTTATAATTTTAAATGATTCTGTCATTTGGTCGATTATCTTTTCATATTCCCGATTTTCGGTTCTTAAAATGTGTTTTTTATTGTCTCGAACTTCCAATTCTTTAGTGTAAGCGCCTTTTATTTCCGTGTCCGGGCCGGCTACTACGAATTCAATAGGGTAAGGCAAATCCATCTCCCAAATCCGGGAGCTGCTCGCAAAACCGACAATTAGATCATATCCTAACTCCTCGGCCTCTTCATGATTGATGTTATAATACCAACCTCCGGGATAATCTATACTAATACCGATTTGTTCGCTTTCCAGGGTTCTCCAGCTTTCAACCGCGGAGGATTGTTCTTCTTCGGTTCCTTCGGCTTCTTCTTCAGTCTCTTTTTCCTCGGCTTTCTCTGCTTGTTTTTCCTCCCCGATTATCTTGTTTTTCTCTCCGGTTTGCCGGTTGGCCTCCTCAACCGTATTCTCGGCTTCCTCTAAATCTCCGACCGGATTTTGAGGGTTATTCTCCTCGCTTTTTTCTCCGAAATATAAACTGCCTAAATAAAGAAAAGCAATAATAACTATAACCACCAAAACTCCGATTAAAGCTCCGCCTTGGGTTTTACTTTGACTCATATATATTTGAAAATATTATCCCGCATTTAAAAAACGCGGGATCAAAATAAAATTTCTTATTTGGCAAAATGGGCAAAGGCCTTGTTGGATTCGGCCATCCTGTGAACATCTTCCCTCTTTTTAACCGCGCTTCCTTCTCCTTCAGCCGCGATCATTATCTCTTGAGCCAATCTTTCTTTCATGGGCTTGCCTTTTTGAGATTCGGCGGCCTCGATCAACCAACGACAACCCAAAACAAAACGCCTATCCCCCCGAACCTGATAAGGAACCTGATAATTTGCTCCTCCGATCCTTTTTCCTCTTACCTCTACCAAGGGAGATACTTTTTTCAAGGCCTTGTTAAAAATATGCCTGGGGTCTTGCTTGGTTTCTTTTTTGATTATATCAAAAGCCCCGTAAACCACCTTACGGGCAATATTTTTCTTGCCGTCTTTCATAATATAATTAATCAATTTGGCAATATTGGCCTCGTTATACCTTAAATCTCCTTCAATTTTTCTTTTGGGTGCTTGCTTACCTCTCATATTTTATAATAAATTATTTTTTACTCTCCGATTTGGTCCCGTAAAGACTGCGGCTGGACTTTCTTCCCTGAACTCCTTGGGTGTCGTACACTCCTCTAACCACTTTATATCTAACACCGGGCAAATCCTTGGTTCTTCCCCCTTTTATCAGGACTATGGAATGCTCTTGGAGGTTGTGGCCCATTCCGGGAATATAAGCGGTTACTTCCATTCCGTTGGAAAGCCGTACCCTGGCAATTTTACGCAAAGCGGAATTCGGCTTCTTGGGAGTAACCGTACCCACCTTTAAACACACTCCCTGCTTAAAAGGAGCGCCTTTTTTATCTTCTTTTTTCTTGCGGTGCAGGGAATCCAAGGTGGTATGCAAGGCCAATTTTTTGGTCTTGGATTTTCCTCCCGCTTCTCCTCTTCCTTTTCTGACTAATTGATTGGCAGTAGGCATAATATAATATTACGAATTATTTACAAATTTAGGAGTCAATTAAATACTTTTTTAACTTTCTAACAAACATTCACTCTCCAGTTCGTAAATCTAACGAATTTATAATTTATAACTAGTAACCGTAACTAAAAATAATCCCGGGTCTCGGGATAATTTTGATTAATTATTTTTAAATTTAGCAAACTCTTCCGGGCAAGTCAAGGGGTGGTGGGACTTATAACTGTGATTCTCCATAAATAAAATCCTAAAATCCTATCAAAATTCTAAATAATAAAAACAAAGGAACAAATATTAAATCAATCAAGCCCAAAAACAAAAAGGCCAAAACTATAAAAATACCCCAGGGTTCGATTTGTTGAAATTTTATCTGCCAATCCGGAGGCAGAAAGGTCATTAAAACTTTAGATCCGTCCAGGGGCGGTATGGGAATCAAATTGAAAAACATCAAAATCAAATTAATAAAACAAATCGCCACTGACATAACAAAAATCGAAGCGCCCAGAGAACCGCTCATTTGACCCAGGACCGAGCCAAAATCCCCGGCTAAAATATTGTTTATCAAATCCGTTTTTAAAAGCGGGGGGATGGCCATAAAACGAGCCAGAAGCCCGAATAAAACCGCCATCACAAAATTGCTTCCCGGACCGGCCAAAGCCACTTTTAGGTCTCCATATTTGGAATCCTTCAAATTATAGGGGTTATAAGGCACGGGCTTGGCCCAGCCCAAAACAAAAGGAGAACCGGAAAAAACCAAAAGCAAGGGCAACAGAATAGAGCCGATCGGATCCAGATGCGGAATAGGGTTAAGGGTTAAGCGTCCGGCCGCCTGAGCGGTATTGTCTCCCAATTTATAAGCCATCCAGCCATGGGCGCACTCATGAATAATGGCGGAGAATATAACTACGGCTATAAAAAATAATATTAAAGCCATAAACAAAAAATTATTCTTTACTCTTATGAGCCAAAGTTCTTAAGCATTTAGTGCAAATTCTTATTTTTTGACCGTCCACTTTCCTGGTTTGAAGATTTAAATTTTGACGCTTAAGGGTTTTAATATTGGAATGAGACCTTTTGGCGCCCTTGGTGGAACCGCGGTCGCAAACATCGCATCTTTTGGACATATATTTAAATTAATAAGAGAGGTTTTCCTCTCTTTTAAAAATTAATTATAAGATTTGAAAAATAATATAACAAAAAAAACAAAAAAAGACAAGAGCTAACTTTCCAGGAGTATTAGAGCGGAAGCGGCGATGCCGGCGGTTTCCGAGCGCAGGACAGTTTTACCCAAAGAGGTCAAACCGAGGCCGTGGCTTCCGGCCAGTTGCAACTCTTTTTCGCTCCACCCTCCCTCGGGGCCTATAAAAACACCTATTCTTCTGTTTTTTTTATCAAATTCGCTTGCTTCTTCTCCTGAAGCGTGAAAAAACAAATTAAAATCATTTTCTTTCGCCTCCCCAAGTGCTTCTTTCAAACTAATCGCCTGGGATAATTCGGGTAACAAAACCCGCCCGGACTGTTCAGTCGCTTCCAAAATTATCTTTTCCCAGCGCCGCCTTTTAAAATTCAATTTTACGGTTCTGTCCGCAAGTATGGGCACTATTTTTCTAACTCCCAATTCAGTGGCCTTTTCCAATAACCACTCAAAACGATCCTTTTTGATCAGAGAAGAAAAAACAGTCAATTCTGTGTTTGGCTCCACCTCTTTAGAGGTCAGGGAAATTATTTTTACCTTTACCTTTTTTTTGTTGATCTCTTTAATTTCCGCCTTGGCTTCCTGCAGAGACCGACCGGTGCTTAAAAAAATAATTTCGCCGGCTCGCGCTCGCAAAACCCGGGAAAGCTGATGAACCACCCTGGGGTCTTCTATTTCCAGCTCCTCTCGGCTTAAATCACAATTTATAATAAACCTATTAAAACGCATAAATTATTTTAAAATTTTTTGAACCGCTTTATAATTTTTTAAATTATAAATTATCAAAAACAAAGTTCCGCTTATTAAGAAAACCGGCCAAAAAAAGGAAGGAAAATCCAGAAAAGACCCGGCGGTTATAAAAATAAATCCGGTCATAAATAAAATCAAGGCATTAAGAGAAACAATAATTTCAGCTAAAATCGGGATTTTTTTAATTTGAAAGGGCGGGGCCGAATAAAGAAAAAAATTGCCGGCAAAAACCAAAATCAAAAAACAAACCTCAAAACTAACAGCCCAACCGTATAATATAGAGCTTAATAAAAAAACCCAGGACAAATTAAGATAAAAATGCTTTTTAGTCCCGAGGCCGAATAATTTCCGGGGCGGATCGTCCCGGATAGCCACAAAAAACCAGGCCAAAGCAATACCGACAGGGGCTAAAAAAAATCCGAAAAAATTGGCTGAATTTAAAACAAATTTACTTTCCCATAAACCGTATATTATACCCAGCGCAAATATAAACTCAAAAAACAACAATTTAAAGGGTTTAATGTTTTTTAAAAAATCTTTTAAAAATTTTCCCCGATACAAAAACGCCAAGATCGAGGTTATTACAAAAATACTCAAAAGATAGGCCTGCAAAAACAAAAAATTTGTATTCAAGTATTTAATATCTAAGAAAGAAAAAAAGGAGGAAAGAATAACGGGAGAAGTGTTATAAAGAAAAAACAAGGAATAAATCACAAATATACCCAAGAGACTTCTTAAAAATTTGCGGGTTTTTAAATAAAAATAAGCAAGAAAAAACACCAAAACCAAAACTATTTCCAGTCTCATACCCGGACTTATGCCCGCGCCTCCCCATCCGCTCAAAAAAGTGAAAAATTTTACCAGCAAATTACCGGAATTTTCCGGAGACAGATAAACAATATTGTGGCCCCTCCCTCCTGAAAGAAGCAAATCAAACAAGGGAACCAAAACTACAACTATAAAACAAGGAAAAACCACCCGGGCGATTTTATTTATTTTCTCCCGCGTTATAAAAAAAGACAGTAAAACTACGGTTAAGGCCAAGGATAGGTAAAAAAAACTATAGTGCAGAATTGCCTCCGGAGTAATGGCCTTGGTTTGAGCAGAAAAAATTTCCAAAAAATTGCGCAAACTAATTGCAAAAACAAAAGTCAAAAAAAAACAAAACCAAGAACAATCAGAGTCCTCTAAAAAAACTATTATTCTTTGAAATAAAGAATTATTTTTTATAAACAATTTGTTCTTTATGGGCATTTTTTTCCTTTAATCCCTTATACACCTAAGAGTAACCGCGGATTTATCCACGCTCCCCATGGTGAAAGCGGAAATATTTCTGTTAACAGCGCTACCATCTACGTCTGGAACTGAATCGGGCAATAATGCTCTGATAGCTATACCTGCCTTGCCCTCGAGGGCATCCCCCACAATAGTCGAGGATACTAAAGCTTCAAAAGGGAGAGGAGGAGATTGTCCTTCTAAAAAAGCGCTAGACCCCAAAGCGTTAAATCCGGAGACCCCCCCTTCCTTAAGAGCGGTTCCGGCGGGAGAACAATCTCCGGACATACTTAAACCTTCCTGCCTGTTAGGGTCGCACGATCCGGTGGCATAATAACTCTCCAGGGTATGATATTCGTCATCAGTGGGAATATGCCAACCCTCTGGGCAAATCCCCTGGAGTCCTTCATATTTAGCAAATTCCTCTGTTTCATTGGCTTCTATGGCGCTTTCTAATTCTTGTATGCTGTGTTTATACTTTACCATCTCGCCCATCATATATAAACCTCCATAAGTTTCGCAATTGGAAGAATTATCATTCAAACAATATTTTTCCAAAACTCCGTTATCAGTCATGGGATTAATAGTGGCATCAACAACATTGCCATCATTATCACGAGTAACCGCCAGGTAAAAATCTATTCTTTTGCCCGCATTCAAATTCTCAGCCATCCAACATTGCTCTCCTATCTGGACCACGGAATAATCCTGACCCCTGTAACTCAACTGGTTAATTATTTTAAGCTCTCCATCCTCCTCCACCAAACAAACTCCGTTATCCGTCCCCAAAGTGCCGGCATTAAACTCGGGGGCGCTGTTATCTTCTATAATCCGGGACTGGCTGCTGGTGGCCAAAGTGCTACTCATCTCAATATTCCCCTCTTCATTAATATTGACTCGGGAGTCGGCGCTTTTGTAATAAGTCCAGTTCTGCTCCGAAGTGGTGGCTCCGTGACCGGCCAAGGCGGTGGTAGTGGCTCCACCGCTCCAACTCTCCTGAGTCCAGGTATAAACAGCCGCTCGAGAAGGAGATATATAAGAAAAAAGTAAAGAAAAGCTTAAAACCGCGACCAAGCCCAAAATCAAAACAAGCGCCGAAACAGCGGCCCATTTTGCTTGTTTTAATTTATGAATCCGGAAAAAATATTTGTGCCCAAGGTCCTTACTTGGAAGTTTTTTCTCTTTTTTTAAGCTCAAGGCGGTTTTGTTGTAGATCTCTTCTGCTTCCTCCA
>CAZXUK010000036.1:0-7078 GCA_964644045.1 uncultured Gammaproteobacteria bacterium | reverse complement strand
TCAAACAATAAAATTTTACACGGTTTCTTTAATTCGTGATTATTCTTAAATTTATTAATACCGCATTTATTTAATTAAAACATAATTTTCTTTAATATTAGGAAAAATAATAATAAAAATAGCTTTTTACTTGACAATATTAGTAATATATGATAGAAATAAAAGTTATAATTTAAATTATGTTCTTAAAAAAAGGAGGCAAAAAATGAGAGTTTTTGTTATGGAAAAAGGCTCCTGGGTTTTAAGGGAGCATAAATTTTTCTGGCCAAGTGACGAAAGAATCTTGGTTAGTAATGATTTTGTTTTCCAGGATGAAACGGAGGGCGAGGAAGAAAAATCTTTTTACCTGGTACTTGCCAGAAATGAAGTTTATAGAGATCTTTTTTTCTTCGTGAGAGGAGGTTTAAATAAGGAAGAGGGGGAAGACGAAGAAGTAGCAATACAAATAACAGATTCTCCCCAAGTTCCTTCAAATAAAAATTTTGAAAAGATCAAAAATTTACTTTATAAAGAGGCTGGCGAACTTTGTATTTGCCGGCATAGCGAAATGATTTGGGTGGAAAATTTTTTCGGAGAAATTTTATTCGCTTCGGATTTTCCGCCCCAAATAGCAGAAGATTTTCAACCCCCGAACATGGAAGAATGTGATACCTTCCACTGTAGAGGTATAGAGTCGGGGGAAGAGGCGGAGTCAGAAATAATAGATTATTTTTTTGAAAACCGTGATGACGGTTTTGAAAATAACATCTGTTAATAAACTTTTAACGGGGCAGTGACACAGAAGTGTTACCGCCCCTTTTTTTATTCAAAAAACCCAGCTTGATAGCTGAGTTTTGTAGATTCCCGTAGACTCTTACGCCGGAATGACAAAAAGTAATGTTATGTGTTTTATGATATGTGATATATGTTATGTGATTTTATTTTACCCCTATATTTTTCTTCACCTCTTCCATTTTTTCTTTTACTACCGGCTTTAATCTATCCGCGCCCTGTTTTAAAATCTTTTTCACTTCTTTATCAGATATATTGTTATATTTTTTCTGAAAATCAGATAGAAATTCTTTTATAATTTCGGCCAAATCCGCCTTAAACTCTCCGTATTGTTTGCCTTTATATTCGGCTTCCAAATTCTTAACGGCTTTATTGCCGAAAAGAGAATAAATAGTCAAGAGATTGGATATTCCCGGCTTAGACTCGGGATCGTATTTTATCTCTGAGCCGGAATCGGTAGTGGCTTTCTTTATTTTCTTCACCGCCTTGTCCGGATCATCGGTTAAAGAAATATAATTAAGTTCACTGGAGGCGCTTTTACTCATCTTCTTATCCGGCTCGTCCAGGCCCATAATTCGAGCTCCTTCTTTTTGTAGCTTAATCTCCGGGATCACAAAAGTCTCCCCAAATCTCTGATTAAATCTGCGCGCCAAAGTCCTTGTCAACTCCACATGCTGTTTTTGGTCTTCGCCCACCGGCACCACCTCGGTATTATAAAGCAGGATATCCGCGGCCATTAAAACCGGGTAATCAAAAAGGCCCATTGTTGCTTTATTGAATTTATCTAAAAAATTTTTTATATATCTCTCAGCCAAAACTGCATTATCTTTGTTGTTTCCAATATATTCTTTTTCTTTACTCCCTTTTGCTATTATAAGTTCTAAAATATCTTTTACTTTTTCTAAATCCGTTTGAGTCCCTGTTTTATCTTTAAACTGAGTCATCCTGGTTAAGTCACTATTTTTGGTAATACAATTCAAAACCCAAGCCAACTCCGTGTGTTCAGATAAATCAGACTGCTGAAAAATTATGGCCTTTTCGGGGTCAACACCGGAAGCCAAATAAATTTTGGCTGTTTCAATAATTTTTTGCCGTAAAACTTTGGGGTCTTGCTTAACGGTTATGGCGTGGTAATCCACTACGCAGAAAATACAGTTGTAATTTTCCTGCATATTAAGCCACTGGGAAATAGCGCCAATATAATTACCGATATGAAGATTTCCGCTGGGCTGGACCCCGGAAAATAAAATTTTTTTCTTTTCTTTGCTCATAATCTTATCTTAACAAATTTATCCTGATTGTAAATTAATTTGATATTTAAAAGTGTTTAAATTATAATAAAAATATAATCTTTTGGCAAAACAAATGAACAAATCCATAAAAAAAGGAGTCGGTTTCGGTTTAACTTCGGGAATTATAACCACCCTGGGGATGATAATAGGCCTAAACTCCAGCACCAGCTCCAAAACGGCGGTAATAGGAGGAATAGTGGTTATAGCCATAGCTGACGCTCTCTCTGATGCCTTAGGAATCCATATTTCCGAAGAATCAACCAATGTTCATACCACCAAAGAAATTTGGGAGGCAACCACGGCCACTTTTTGCTCTAAATTTGTGTTTGCTTTAATCTTTATTTTTCCTTTTTTGTTTTTTTCTTTGCATCTTTCCATTATTATTTGCGTAATTATGGGCTTGTCTCTGATAGCTATTTTTAGCGTTTATCTGGCGCAAAGACAAAAAATTCCCGCTTACAAAGCGGTTTTTGAGCATATTTTTATTGCTATTGTGGTTATAATCGCCGCTCATTATGTGGGCGAGGCGGTTAAACTTTTAACAATTTCCGCTTAATTTGACAAAAAAATCAGATTTTTTTATAATTCTTTTACTAAATAATAACAAAAACATATGCCATTAATACCTACGGTTATAGAAAAAAGCGGAAATGTGGAACGGGCTTATGACATTTATTCCCGGCTTTTAAAAGACAGAATCATTTTTCTGGGCGAACCCATCAATGATACGGTTGCCAATATAACGATTGCTCAACTACTTTTCCTGGACGCCCAAAACAAAGAAAAAGATATTAAATTTTATATTAATTCCCCGGGAGGGTCGGTAACCGCCGGCATGGGGATTTATGATACTGTGCAATACTTGAATTGCAATGTTTCCACTATTTGCGTGGGCACGGCCGCATCTATGGCCGCCACTCTTTTGGCCTCCGGGGCCAAAGGTAAAAGGTTTGCCTTGCCCAATAGCGAAGTAATGATCCATCAAGTCATGGGCGGAGCCGAAGGACAGGCCACCGATGTTAAGATCAGGGCCGAACATATCCTGAAAGTAAAAGAAAAAATGAATAAAATCTTATCTAAACATACCGGTCAACCAATCTCCAAGGTAGAGCAGGATACGGACAGAGACAGGTTTATGACCGCGGATGAGGCCAAAAAATACGGAATTATAGACAAAATCATCAAATAATAAAAACCCTCGAGATAATTTTTCTCGAGGATTTTTAAATCCAAAGGTCGAAATTATAAATTTTAAATTCTATAAAAACTTATGGAAAAAAATGTTTCCCAAAAAGTGATTATAGGAATAATAGTTTTAATAGTATTAGCGGGAGTGCTGTATTTCAGTCAAAAAACCGAAAAAGAAAAAACTCCGGCCACGCAAACTCCAACTTCTCAAGAAAACTTTGGAAAAAAGGTGGATTATAAAATTACGGGGATAGAACCCGGAGCCGGAATTATGGCTAATACTGAAAAAGCCATAGAAGAATACGGCTTGGATAATTGGGAGCTTCAAAAAAGCAGCTCCGCGGCCATGCTTTCCTCCTTGCAGGATGCTATAGCCAGTCAGGAGCCCGTAATAGCCACGGTTTGGGAGCCCCATTCCGCTTTTGCGATTGCGAATATCAGAAAATTAAAAGATCCTAAAAAAATCTATAATGACCCGGAGGCCACTAAAAAATTTTTGGAAAAATACGCTCCTGAATGGCAAGACGCCGAAGTTAAATCCGATGTTTTGGCCACTGTGGTTTACAAGGGTTTCAAAAAAGACGCTCCGGCTGCTTACGAATTCTTCCGCAATTTTAACATTCCGGCCTCTACTCAAAGCAATTGGATTTACCAATATTCAATTGAGGATGTAGATCCGGAAAAAATCGCGGAAAACTATTTCAACGACAATTCGGAAAAAATAAAAGAATGGACCCCTGATTCAGCCGAATTGGGAAAAGAAAAAATAACCCTGGGCATTCCACCCTGGCCCGGAGCCACGGTAAAAAGTCATATTGTGGCTCGAATTCTAAAAGATATGGGCTACAAGACAGAAATTAATGAAATGGACGCCGGAGTGGTTTACACTTCTTTGGCTGATAAACAACTGGATGTTAATGTGGCCGGCTGGCTGCCGGTTACCCATAAAGATTATTGGGAAGAAAAAAAAGATCAATTAGAAATAGCCGGAATCAATGTAACTCAAACCTGGTTGGGCTTGGGTATACCTGATTATGCGGACAAAAGCATCCAATCCTTGAAAGACTTAAAATCCAAATAATTCAAACTCCCATCCTATAATCACTTAAAAGCCCTTGCCTTTATTAGTCAGGGGCTTTTTAATTGAAAATATTGAATTATAAAATATTTTATGCTAATTTTAAAAAAAGATTTAATTTATGAATTCTTCTGAATATAAAAACGAAGTGAAAGTTCAAAAACTTTATAAAATTTTCGGAGAAAAAACTCCGGAATCTTTAAAATACGCGCAAAAAGGTTTGACCCGCGAAGAAATAATGAAAAAAACAGGGGATGTAGTAGCTTTAAAAAACATTAATTTATCAGTAAAACCGGGGGAGATCTTTTGCATTATGGGTTTGTCCGGAAGCGGAAAAAGCACTTTATTGCGTTGTATTAATCGTCTGTATGAACCGACCAGCGGAGAAATTTTTATTAAAGATAAAAAAATTTTGGATTACAACAAGCAACAACTGAAAGAAATAAGGCGGGAAAGCTTGGGGATGGTTTTTCAGAATTTCGCCCTTTTTCCTCATCGCACGGTTTTGGAAAATGTTACTTTTGGGTTGGAGATTAAAAAATTGCCCCGCAAAGAACAGACCCAAAAAGGCAAAGAGGTCCTAAAAACCGTGGGCTTAGAAGGGTGGGAAAACAAAAAAACCGGAGAATTGAGCGGAGGAATGCAACAAAGAGTGGGCTTTGCCCGCGCCCTGGCCATAGATCCGGACCTCCTGTTAATGGACGAACCTTTTAGCGCCCTGGATCCTTTAATTAGAAATGAACTCCAAGACCAATTATTAAAACTTCATCAAAAAATGAAAAAAACCATTTTTTTTGTTACTCACGATCTAAATGAGGCCATTAAAGTGGGAGACAGAATAACTATTATAAACAGCGAGGGGGAAATAATTCAAATAGGAACTCCGGAACAAATTATCTTAAAGCCCAGAGACGAATATGTTAAAAAATTCATTAAAGATATAGACAGGCCGTCTGTAATTCGGATCGAAAGCATTATGAAACCTCCCAAGACTACCATAACTCTGGAGGAAGCTTTTGAAAAACAAGATAAGGTAAACAAGGTTCAAAGAAATAATATTTTTGTTACTCACCATCAAAAATTAAAAGGAGTGATCTCTAAAAAAAACATTAAAAAAGGAGAGGTGGAAAGCAGTATTAAACAGGCCAATTTTGTAAATAAACTAAACACTATCAAGGATGTGCTTCCTTATATAATGAACTCAAATGAACCGGTGGCGGTGATTAATGATAAAGGGATTTTAGAGGGAGAAATTTCTCGTGAAAGCATCTCCAAAATTTTGGCGAAAAACATATAAAAATATGGAAAATAATAAAAATCTCAGACAAAATTTAGAATTGATATTCATAGGTTTAATCATTTTGGCAGTAACGATTTTAAGTATTAAAGAAATCGACTTAATTTCTTTAATACCTTATTTACCTCTGGAAGAATGGTCAGAGACTCTCATTAATTGGCTTAACTTAGAATTAATGCCTTTTTTTAATGCCATATCTTTTATTATCAAATCTTTGCTTTTGCCTATACAAAAATTTTTTGTGGAACTTCCTTCTTTAATGACAATGGTACTGTTATCGGTTTTGGCCTATTATCTGAGCGGAAGAAAAGTGGGCTTATTTGTTTTAACGGCCTTAATAATCATAAGTTCCATGGGATTTTTTAAAGAAGCTATGACAACTCTTTCTTTGGTGGTAACCGCTACTTTACTGGCCTTGATAGTAGGTATACCAACCGGAATACTAAAAGCCCGATCCAAAATTGTTACGGCCATAGCGGATCCGATATTGGACTTTATGCAAACCATGCCCTTGTTTGTTTATTTAATTCCGGCGGTATTATTCTTTCACATCGGAAATATACCGGGAATAGTGGCCACTTTCATTTTTGCCACTCCGCCAGCGGTTAGATTAACTTCCTTGGGAATAGAGCAGATCCCAAAAGAACTGATTGAAGCCGGAAAAGCTTTTGGGACTTCCACGGGACAATTTTTAAAAAAAGTGGAGATTCCGCTGGCCATGCCTTCGATAATGGCCGGAGTAAACCAAACCATTATGCTGGCTTTATCAATGGTGGTAGTGGCTTCTATGGTGGGGGCCAAGGGCTTGGGGCTGGAAGTCTACACCGGCATCACCAGATTAAATGTGGGCAAAGGAATCGCTAGCGGCATAGGAATCGTTCTTTTGGCCATGATCTTGGACCGCATTACCCGGACTGCCTGGAAAAAATAAATTTTTTGCCATTCCCTCGGATATATGTTAATATAAGTTTTAAATAAAAAAATCTAAATTGTTAAAATTATTAAAACTTATGGCTAAACAATTTAATGATCAAAATTTTGAAAAAGAAGTAATAGAATCATCAAAAGAAAAACCCGTCCTGGTGGATTTTTATGCTGATTGGTGCGGACCCTGTAAAATGCAAGGGCCGATTGTGGACAAACTTTCCGAAGAAATGGAAAACAAAGCAATAATCGGCAAATTAAATGTGGATGAGGCCCAAGAAACAGCTTCTAAATATGAGGTAATGAGCATTCCTACTTTAATTATTTTCAAGGACGGAGAAGCAAAAGAAACGCTAACCGGAATGAGGGATCAAGACTCCCTGAAAGAATCTCTGGAAAAATACTTTTAAGTATTTTATATTTTTTATATAATTTAAAATCCGGCCAATCGCCGGATTTTTTGTTTTTACTTTTTTTCCTGACTTCCGCACTATCAAAAAAATCGCCATAAAACATTAAAAATCCCCT
>CAZXUK010000035.1:0-7364 GCA_964644045.1 uncultured Gammaproteobacteria bacterium | reverse complement strand
TATTATTCCGCCAGCCAAACCAATTATTCCCAAAAGGAAAAAGAGAGTGAACAAGGGGAAAAAGTCTATACTCAGACAGAGTCCAGGCAGATAGCCAGGGAGTGGGTAGAAGAGAATTCTCCCACCTACACCTATGATGGAGAAGATTTGGAGTTTCAGGAGGCCAGAGCTTTGGATCTGGTGGGTTGCGAGAATTGTTATGAGTTTGATTTTTCCTTTTAGTCCAGACAGGCCGGTTTTGGTAATAGGGAAGGGCAAATGAGCGCCCAGGTTATAACTTCTCACCAAATTACGGTTTGGGTGGAAGATGGAGAAGTAACCAAGGCGGTAACTGATGGCGAGTTTGATGAGATTAAGGGTGAGTTAATAGAATAGAGTTTTTTAAAACCAAAAGCATAAAAATGTCAGGCTAAATTTAGCTTGACATTTTTTTATTTTTGTATTATTATATGATGATTGTTTAGTACCTTTAAAAAATTCAAAAAAGATGTAAACCAATTAAAAAAAGAGGAGGTAAGTAATGGACTATGCAATTATCACACACGAGAACCCGCACCTGGACGAATTGGTGGCGGCTTGGCTACTGAAAAAGTTTGGAGAATCCCGGTACCCCGGGATCTCTGAGGCTCCGGTTGATTTCTGGGAGCGGGGGATTGACCCGCCCCAAGATCTCTACGATATGGAGAAAAACGGAGCGATTTTCCTCGGGATGTTCGGCGGGAGGTTTGATGATCACGCCGACATGAAAGAGGGAAAGCAGGAGTGTTGTACCACTTTAGTTGTTAAACATCTGGGCCTGGAAGACAACCCGGCCCTGGCCAAGCTGGTGCAGTTCGTCTTTAAGACGGACACCAAGCCCTGCGCTCAGCCTTTTGATCTTTCTTCAGTGGTTAAGTCACTGAACAAGAAGCATAAGGCGGAAAAGGTTTGGATGTGGGCAAGCATTGCTCTGGAAGCGCTCTATGAAGAGCAGTGTGAGTTTTTCCGGGACGCTGCCCGAGATTTTTCCAGTGCCCGCAAAACCTCGGTTCGTTATCGAGGGAGAGTTTATCCCTTGGTAGTGGCCGAAACCGAGGTTAAGACTTTTGGCAAATATGCTCGAAGCTC
Source organism: uncultured Gammaproteobacteria bacterium (assembly GCA_964644045.1). GTDB lineage: Bacteria > Patescibacteriota > Patescibacteriia > Patescibacteriales > JAGXOH01 > JAIOTG01. Next base: position 6,257 of record CAZXUK010000035.1, on the reverse strand, counting down.
ACTCGGTTGTGGCGCCGGAGTTATTATCCAGAAAAATTCCTCCGGCAATGTTCAGGTCTTTACCAATGAAAAATATAGGATTGACCTGACCGAGGTTGTCCGCATTTTGCGCGTGGAAGAACAGCGCAAACGTGGCCGACACAATAACGCCAGCTGGGAAGAGCTGAAGAGTACTGGTTCTATGGGTGGTGCTGAAGAGTGGTTTTTCCATGAAAATCGGAAAATGCTCCTCAACGGAAGCCTGAGCACCACCGAGGTGGAGCCCACGGCGCTTTCCCTCCAGAAGGTAGAAAAGTGCGTGAAGCAGGGACTGGACCAGGATTTTTTCCCCAGATCCTGCCAGAAAGAGAAAAAATGCCTTTTTGGTGAGTGCTACTTCTACGCCTATGGCCTTCACAGGTGTAGGAAGTTACGCTACAAAAAAGGCAAAAAAGGCAAAAAAAGGGAAGCAGTGGCCTGCTAAAACAAGCCATTAGTTTCCCAAGAGCCCTGAATAAACAAAATCAGGGCTCTTTTTTTAATTGAATTTTAGGTCAAGTTGTGCTAAATTATTTAGAAAGTCTTATGAAAAGATATATTTTAACAATCAGATTTTTTCTCTGGCTGGCTGTTTTGGCCGGGGTTTTGTTTTTCCTAATCAAGGGTTTAGCACCCGGCGGGGAAGTGGTCTATTCCACTGATTTTCAAAAAAAGAAACATTTTTTTAGCAAGCTTAGTCCTCAGGAAAGACTGGAGACAGAAGAAGGGGGGGAGATAAAAATTATCGGCAATCCGGTTTATTTTAATATAGCCACTCCCAGAAGCTACAACCGGGCAGAGCTAAGTTTTAAATATAAGAATCAAGGAAACACTGAAGTAGGGGCCGGAGTCTTGGTGGACGGCAAACTTTGGCGTTATCAAGTTAAGCCCCTGGAAAATCAAATTATAGAGGATTTATTGGGAAAATGGTCTTTTCTTAAGGAAGGAGGGCTTGTTTTGTTGCAAAAAGAGCCAAAATATAATTCCCTGCGGGAGTTTAGGCAAAATCCTCCCGCGCGTGAGAAGTTGGCCGTTTATAACCACGACCCTGATTTTAGTTTTGTTTTAAAAGATTATACTCCCACTTCCACTGTACAAAAAATTGATACACCCTTAAGGGGAAATTATCAATTTTTCACTTATATTAAAAATGAACCTTTAGATTTTAGTTTTGTTTTCCAAGATTTAAATCAAAATAAGGACCCTGACCCCATAGATTTAAACCTTTATTTTCAAGATAAAATAATTTTAAGTAAGCATTTAGATGACGACGGAATAGAAACAGATAGCGGAGAAATCGGCCACCCCGGAAAAATTAAGTTAAAAGCAAGTGATCTGCCCGAGGGGCTTTATAAAATTGAGCTTAGGGCCGGAGACGACATTGTAACCCAAGAGATAAAATCAAGGCAAAAAGTTATCTCTTTTGCCAATAAAATCAGACTTTTCAACCCACTGGGTGAACAAAATAAAATTTATACTGATAGCCGACAGATCCGGGCTAAAATTATTGATCCCGCTAATTTACAAACTATAAAAATATCAACTCCGGATGATACCACTATTCAGGAATTCACAATTCCTCAAACTTATAAGCAATTTGAAGCTTCTTTGCCCAATAATGAAGTTAAGGTTTTGGAAATGGATAAGGGGGGAATAATTATTAGCGGAGACGGGGTTTTTAGTTTTTCTCCCCGGTCTCTGCTAAACCCCGGCTATCCCAAACCAAGCCCTGAGTTAGAAAAGCAAGGAATAGATTATGTCTTAGCCCGTTATAACCAGCCACAAAAAGAGGGAGAGTGGTCAGAAGCCAAGGCCGGTTTTGATTTAACTTCGGCTTACCGAGAAGAGGGGAAATACGGTTTTATGATCTCTGTTCCCGGATTAAAGGCGGGAGAGAGCTCAGATAAAGCTTTGTTTATTAAAGAAGTGAAAATAAAACTAACAGGTAAAAGCTGGATAGAGAAAGTTAAAGAAATTTTTTAAAATATGAACAGGGAAGAGAATAAAATTTATTTATTTTTTCGCGAGACTTTTTGGGCTCTTTTAGGTAGCTTAGTAATTTTTTCTTTTCTGGAAATTGTCTGGCCGGGTATAGTTTTAGCTTATATAAACCTAAATTTCATATTGCTTGTTTGGCTGTTAGTTGCTATAGTAATAATAAGTTTTAAACAAGGGAATGATTAGTTTATGGGAAATGGGAACCGATTATAGTCAAAAGATAATCAGATCGGCCATTAAGAAAAATTATTCGTAAAATTATTGCTCAACTCAATGCCAAAGTGATTTATTCGAAAAAAGAAAAGAGACGGCTGGAAAATATATTTTTTAGATTTAGAGATTTAATTGGGATCCGGGAAAAATTGTAATTGAGGACATTCTTTTGCAAAATGTTGTTTTATCCCCCTGAATTAGTTAATTCTATTAAGGAAAAACTTAACTATCTTTATATTAAGGATCCGGAAGAGCGCGAAGACACGATTTATGTGTCGGCAAATTCGGAGTCAGGAATGTCTATGTTTAAATCTTTGGGCCAATAATATTTTATTTATGGATTTAAAAAAGTTTTTACACCCCGGCTCTGTGGCTTTGATCGGAGCCTCTGCCAGTGAAAAAAAATTAGGAGGGCAGATTTTAAACAATCTTAAGGTAGGAGATCTTAAGGGCGGGATCTATCCGGTTAATCCTAAATATAAGAAAATTAAGGGTCTAAAAGCTTATTCTTCGGTTTTGAAGATAAAAGAAGAGGTTGATTTGGCCGTTATTGTTATCCCCGCTCCCTTGGTGGTTTCCGTGGTAAAAGAGTGTGCGGAAAAAGGCATTAAAAATATTGTGATTATCAGCGCCAATTTTTCCGAAGCCGGCCAAGAAGGCAAAAAAAGGGAAAAAGAGATAAAGGAATTGGCTCGGGACAATGAACTAAACATTTTAGGTCCCAATTGTTTGGGCTTTATTAATTCTTTTATTAATTTAAATTCCACTTTTGCTGATTTTTCTTTTCCCGATAGTAAAGATTCCGGCTTGGCTTTTATTTCCCAGTCAGGAGCCATGGGTAGCGCCTTGTTTGATTGGGCGGAGGAACAGGGTATCAATTTAAAATATTTCCTAAGTCTGGGTAATAAAGCGGTCTTGGATGAAAATGATTTTTTTGATTATTTAGAGAAAGATTCCCGGGTTTCGGTGGTGGCCGCTTATCTGGAAGAAATAAAAGAGGGGAGGAGTTTTATGAAGACTGTTTCCCGACTTTCTCTTGTAAAACCGGTTATAATACTTAAAACCGGACGCAGTCAGGCGGGCAGATCGGCCGCCCTTTCCCATACCGGCAGTTTAGCCGGATCAGGGGAGGCGGTGGAGGCCGGTTTGCGGCGATCTGGAGCAATTATAGCCGAAAATTTGGAAGATTTTTTTTCTCTCCTGCGTTTCTTTTCTTTTTCCGCCCGAAAAAAAACTTTATCTGATTTTGGTTTATCCATTATTTCCAATGCCGGCGGCCCTTTGGTGGCTACCACGGATGAAGCGGAAAAACAAGGGATAAAATTGCCCGGATTTTCCGCCCCTGCTTTAAAAAAAATAAAAAAAGAGTTACCTTCCCTTACGGGTTATCAAAATCCTTTGGACATTTTGGGAGATGCTTCTCCGGATAGATACGCCAAAGCCCTGAAAATTGTATCCAAAGAGTCCAAAATTTCTCATATTTTACTTTTATTGACCCCCCAAAGCGGAACCGAGGTTATGGCTTGCGCGCGCGCTATTAGCCAATTAGCCCGGAGAAACCCCGACAAGATTTTTTTGACCTGTTTTTTGGGAGATAAATCCGTAAACAAGGCAAAACAATTTTTAAATCAAGAGAAAAGCGTGATTGATTTCGATTATCCCGGGCAGGCGATCAAAATTTTAAGTTATTACAAGAATTATTTAGAAAAAATTTCCGCTTTAAATCCTTATAATTTTTCCAAGCAACCGGAAAAAGCTGAAAAAACGGGGGGAACTTGGGATTATTTAGAATCTTTTAAATTTTTAAGAAAATATAACATACCTACAGTTAAAACCCGGGAGATAAAGAATAAGTCAGATCTTGCTAAATTGAAATATCCGGCGGTTTTAAAACAAGTTGGTCCGGAAATTATTCATAAGACGGATAAAAAAGGAATAATTTTGGATTTGAAAAATAAACAAGAAGCGGAAAGAGCTTTCAAAGATTTGAAGAAGAGATTTAATAAAGGATATTGCGTGGCCCAGCCCCTTACTCCGGGGCAGGAAATAATTTTGGGCTTTAAAAGAGATTCTTCTTTTGGTCCTATTTTGATGGTGGGAGCCGGAGGAATTTACGCCGAAATTTTAAAAGATATTCAGCTGGAAACCGATGATGTAACCAAGGTTAGGGCCCGGAAAACGATAAAAAAGTTAAAGATTTATTCTTTATTAAAAGGCGCCAGGGGCCAAAAAGGATATGATTTGGCAACTTTGGAGCAAGTCTTAGTGGATTTGGCTCGTTTGGCTCGGGAAAATCCGGATATAAGCGAGCTGGATATTAACCCTTTTTTCTTAAAAGAGAAGGGCGGTCAAGTCGGGGACGTGAGAATAATTACTTAATTAACCAAAATAAAAAACCACTGAATTTAAGAAAACAGTGGTTTTTTGTCGGCAATAATTATTCTTCCACAATAATAGCTCCCACCGGGCATTGGTCAGAGGCCTTTAAGGCGCAATCTTTATCTTTTTCGCTAATAACCTCCGCTTTGCCTTCGGGGGTGAGATTAAAGGTGTCGGGGCAGATTTCCGTGCATCTGCCGCAACCTATGCACTTGTCAGTGTCTATTTTGATGACCGCCATAGTTAGTTTGTTAAAAATAAAAAGATTTTTTATTAATAATATATTATCATCTTTGGGGAAATTATACAATATTTTCGGCTCTATAATATTAAGTGTGGTGGAAAACTAAAAAAAGTAGTGGCATAATTAGCTATGAACGGAGTTTACAACTCTAGCTAAAAATTAACCACTACTTTCTATGAAAAAAGATATCAGTAACATATTTAATTTGCAAGGGTTTCTATGTGATTCAATCCGGAACAACGAGGAAAAACAAGCTGTATTTGCCCAAGTTCGAAGCCCTAAAAAATTCGTTCCTTGTCCCGATTGCGGCAAAAGTGTCAAAAATATTCACCAAATTAAATACAGAGAAGTAAAACACGGTTTGGTGGACCAAAAAACAGTGATTCTGGTGGTAAAAGTGAGACGTTTTAAATGCAAGTGTTGCGGGAAGGTATTTACTGAACAATTGCCCGGTATCAGCCGACAAAAAACCACTCAAAACTTCAGATTGCAGTTGTTTGAATGGTTAAAAACAAACAGCTTCAGACAAGTAAGCAATAAATTTGATATCGCTTCTTCCACTTTGGTAAAACATTTGTTGGAGTTTAACAACGATATCGGGGAGATAGATTGGGAAAAAAGGAATGTAAAAAAACTGGGGATAGATGAACACAGTTTCAGAGGAAAAAGAATGGTTCTCACGATCACCGATCTGGAAAACAAAAAATTGCTGACAATACTGAAAGGAGATGACCGCAGAACCCTGGAAGAGTTTTTTGAAAAAATACCGGAAAAACACAGGCTAAAAATCAATGAAGTCTGCACTGACTTGAGAGAAAGTTATGGCGCTATGATTAAAAAATATCTGCCCAAGGCCATTTATACGGCTGATAGGTATCATGTTGAGACCCTTGCTCGGGTAATGGTAGATGAGATCAGGAGAATTGTTCAAGAGGAGCGCCCGGGTAGGAAAATGAACACTAAAAAACTGTTGTGGTCAAACAAATATGAACTGGATGAAAATGAACTTAGAAAACTGAAAATTGTATTTGAAAAATACAAAAATTACCCGGTTTTAAAACAATCCTGGCTGATCAAGGAAAAAATAGTGGAGATGTATCAGACCAAGAACAAAGAGGAGGCTGTACGGAAATTTGATCAGATCATCATGCTTTTGGAGACCACCGACTATAGCGGTTACCTGCGAATCTTCCTAAGAACAATGAAGAGATGGAGGAAGCCCATTTTGAACTATTTTGAAAACAAAACCACCAACAGATTCACGGAAGGATGTCACACTAAAATCAAAATGATCAAAAGAGTATCTTATGGTTTTAAGAATATTGACAATTATGTAGCCAAAGTGACTTTAGCTTTTTTGCCATTTGCTTTAGTGGTTGGCTACCACACTTTTTGACACAGAGCC
>CAZXUK010000034.1:5146-8684 GCA_964644045.1 uncultured Gammaproteobacteria bacterium | reverse complement strand
TGGATAGAGCGGCTGGCTTCGGACCAGCAGGTTGTGGGTTCGAGTCCTACCGGGTGCACCGAAATTAATTCACCCAGACTATAAAACCTTTTTCAAACAAGGTTTTTTAATTTGAAAAAATAAGGGAAGTAAGGTATTATAAAAATAATAAATTTATTTTTTACTTGTTTAATTTTCTTGTTCAAATAAATGCGATAAGATTATTAATTAAATTTGTTTACTCTGTTAAATAAAAATTATAATTATTATGAAAATAGGGATAGCCAGGGCCTACAATGGCGAGCATCGTCTTTATCGCAGATATGCCCGGGAAATGGGCGCGGAGACTTTTTTGTTTAATATTGATACCCCTAATTGGATAAATAATTTAAAAAATGCCGATGTCTATATTTGGCATGCCGATTCCAAGGAGGAGAGATATAGGATTATTCATGACCGTGTTTATTTTATTGAACAAATTATTAAAAAGCCGATTTTTCCGGATATGAATATGTATTTTGCTTATGGAGATAAAATAAAAGAGAATGAAATTTTTAATTATTTCGGCCTGCCCACACCTAAAACTTATATTACTTATAATCGGGAAGACGCCTTAAAGATAAGCGAAAAAATTAAATACCCCTTTGTTTTAAAAGACGCTCATGGTTATGGGGGTTGGCATGTTTATAAAATAAAGAACAGGGAAGAGGCTGATAAGTATGTAAATAAAATTTTTAGTTCCCGGGGACTAAAACACGGACAATCTATTATGAAGGATTATTTTTTGGCCCAGGAAATGGTAGAGGTGGATAAGGATTTAAGAGTTATTATTATAGGCGACAAAGTGGTTTGCGCTTATTGGCGTCAGGCCGAGGCCGGTGGCTGGAAGCATAATATAAATCAAGGCAGTAAGCCCAATTTTAAAAATATTCCCCGGAAAGCTCTTAAACTTTGCCTGGATTTTCACAAGAAGTTGGGGTTTCATTGGATGAGCTATGATTTGTTTATAACCTCTAAAGGAAAAGTTTTAATGAATGAGTTTTCTTGCAATTTCGGGATTAAAGCTCCTACTGAAGCCGGTTACGAAATTAGAAAAAAGCAGATAGAATATATTATTTTTCAAGTTAAGACAAATAAAAATATATATTAAAATATATATTTAATTTATAATAAAATATTATGCCTAAGAGTAAAAAAATTAAGGTTTTGATGGCTTCGGCCGAGGTTTCTCCTTTTGCCAAAGTGGGAGGTTTGGCTGATGTGGTGGGCAGTCTGCCCCCGGCCCTGGAAAAAGAGGGTTGCGAGGTGAAAGTTATAATGCCCAAATACGGTGTGATCGAGGAGAAAAAACATAAATTAAAAAAAGTAAAATCCAGAATTAAAATCAGTTCCGGGGACAAGGATTACTATGTCAGTCTTTGGAAGTCTAAGTTGCCGGGCAGTAAGACGGAAATTTTTTTCTTGGGCCAGAAAGATTATTTTGGTCGTAAAAAAGTTTATTACGGCAACAACTCGGAGAGATTTTTGTTTTTTTCCTTGGCCGTGCTCAATGTTATTCCTTGTTTGGACTTTAAACCCGAGGTTATTCATTGCCATGATTTTCATACCGCCTTAATTACCGACTTAATAAAAGCCAATCCGGATAAATGGGGAGAGTATAAAACTCTTTACACAATCCACAACCTTAATTATCAAGGCAAATCTGATCCTGAAGTCCTCTCCACCGGCAATTTGAGTAAGGAATCTTTGAGATCTTTGAGCCGGGATGCGCGTGATGGAGATATAAATTTTATGGTTCAAGGGATAATAAATTCGGACAAAGTAAATACGGTCAGTCCCACTTATGCCCGGGAAATTGCCACGCATAAATACGGCGCCGGCTTGGACAAGGTTATTAGGGGTAATCAATCCAAGATCAGCGGAATTATTAATGGAATTGATGTTAATTCTTTTAATCCGCAAAAGGATAAAAATATTAAATATAATTATTCAGCTAAAAATTTGGCAGGTAAGGTAAAAAATAAAATTTATCTGCAAAAAAAATGCGGTTTAACTCCGGATAAAAACAAAGCGGTTGTAGGCCTGGTTTCTCGTCTGGCTTGGCAGAAGGGTCTGGAGTTGGTGGATAAAAAATTATTAGACTTGGACTGCCAATTTGTTTTTTTGGGAACCGGAGAGGAAAAATATGAAGAGCAGTTAAAGAAGATGGCCAAGTTAGCGCCCGACCGGGTTAGCGCCAATATAATGTTTGATATTAAGTTTGCCCAGGAAATTTATGCCGGCTCTGATATGTTTTTAATGCCTTCCCGTTTTGAGCCTTGCGGGCTGGGGCAGATGATCGCTATGCGCTACGGAACCATCCCCGTGGCCCGTTCTACCGGAGGTTTGGCCGATACCATAGATAAAAACACCGGTTTTAAATTTAAGGAACTTAAGGCGGAAACGCTTAACAAGACCTTAAAACAGGCCCTGAATGTATATTATCAAAAGAAAAAGGAGTGGAAAAAAATGCAGAAAAATTGTATGTCTCGCGATTTTTCCTGGAATCGTTCTGCTCGGGAATATTTAAAAATTTATAAAAATCTCTAAAATATTGTTTTTTCAGGGTTTTTTTGCTATAATTTAGAGAAATAGGCCGCTTTTTTTATGCTCAAATTCATAGAAAAAATTTTGGGAATCCTGGCCTTTATCCTGGCTTTTTCCCTGTTCCTGATACTTAATTTTTTCCTCGTTCCCCTCTGGGGCGCGGGGATGATTATTTTTGATTTAGTCTATATTATAGCCGGCCTAATCCTTATCTCCTGCTTGGCAGATGTTTCTATTCCCTTTGTTAAAACCCTTTTAAAGCGCGAATATTTCCGGGTTAAGTTTAAAAAAAGTTCTGGCAAAGCTAAAAAGTCAATTTATTTAAAATTTTTGGCCGGCCTGATCATTCTTTTTAAATCGGCCCAAGACGGCTACGAGGTAATCAGGGAAGAAGCGGAAGAAATACACAGTAAAGCCGCACATCTCATTAAAAAAGAAAAAAAGGCCTTGGGCCCCGAGCTCTCTCACCCGCATTTTTTCCAAATTCACAAAGCCAAGCAAAGGCGGGCCGCCTCTATCTCAGCCGGAACCTTAATTCTTTTGGTTATAACCACCGTAATCACCGGCCTCTTGGCTTCCCTGATTTTTCCGGCTATTTTCCAATCCCGGGCCGCTACTATTTACACCTGGACACAGACTGATTGGAGCGGGGGAGCTACCACTACCTTGGCCAAGCATAGCGGAGAGACGGCCGAGCAGGACTGGACCAATTATTCAAGCGCTGATTCCAATATTAATATTGACGGCTCCGGCAATATTACCCTAAACAGCGGAACTCAAGATATTACCAAAACCAGCACTTCCGATTTTAGCTCCGGGGTTATTAGTGACAATGATGATACCGCGGATTTGACTACCGAAAATGACGAAATAAAATTTAATTGGTGGGCTTGCGGAGACACTTTAACTTATTCCGGCCAAGATTATTCCACCGTGGAGATAAACGGGGAGTGCTGGCTGGCCGAGAATTTGA
>CAZXUK010000034.1:0-5046 GCA_964644045.1 uncultured Gammaproteobacteria bacterium | reverse complement strand
TGAGGGTCAAATGGGATACATGCCCAGCTCTCTCTTGGACAGTGATAACACTCCTATTTATTATGTGCAAGACGGAGAAAGCGGAACCGGCCGAGTTTTAGTGTCTGAGTCTGATTTAAATTCAGCGGGTGCTACATTTAGATGTCTTAAGGATTAATTAATTTATAAAAGGAGGGGAGAGAATTTTTAATTAAATGAAAGGAAAAATTTTTACAATTGCTAAGTTTGTTTTTATCCCAGCCTTAGTTTTTTGCGCGGGAGTTTTTCTTTTTTCTCCAGAGGCTGAGGCAGCCACTTATGAAGAGAGTTTTACTTCTGAAGTGATTGATAATTATTATAATGTGGATTATGGCGCTGTTAGCTGGAATGCGGATGTGCCAGCCACCACCAGCTTGGTGGTAAAAATAAGAGTGGGAGATGATACAAACACCAGTGACAGTAGTTGGACTTCCTGGAGTACGATTTCCAGCAGCGGAGACAGTATTCCCGCCAGCTTTGACGGGCATAGATATCTTCAGTATCGCTTGGAATTCGGAACCAACGATACCGGACAGAGTCCCGTTTTTTATGATATTACCTATGAGCGAAATATTTCCGCCTTAACTTCTTCTGTTTATGATACCGGCGGGCTGGATTTTGACCTTCACGATCTGTCTTGGTCGGAAAATTTAAACGGCTCTTCAGATGTGGCCTTCCTAATGCGTTATTCCTCAGATAACTCCTCCTGGAGTTCTTGGCAAGGCCCGAGCGACGGCACCTGGGGACAAGCGCTTCAGGAATTTTTTACTGATCCCGGCGGATCCAGTGAGGAAATTGACGAAGGGTTTGACGGTAATCGTTATTTTCAATACAAGGCTGTTTTAGCCTCCGAAGGCGTGGGCGGTTCTGATTTTCCCGAGATTTCCCAAGTGGATATGGCTTATAAGGTTTCCACCTCCACTTATATGGGTCGTTTATATGAAGAGACTTTTACTTCCCGGATTTTTGACAATCATATTCCGGCTGATTACGGAGTTTTGAATTGGAGCGCCAATGTTCCCGCCACTACCAGTTTGATAATGAAAGTAAGAGCGGGTGATAGCGCGGATACCGGGGACGGAAGCTGGACTTCTTGGTATTTTATGGAAAGTAGTGGCGACTCCATTCCCGATGCTTTAGATAACCACAGATATTTTCAGTACCAAGCCACTTTAGGCACTAATGATACCGGTCAAACCCCGACTCTTTACGATGTTTCTTTTACCCGTAATACCTCAGCTCTGATTTCCTCACCTTATGATGCCAGCTCACTCGCAGATATTAATTATTTGTCTTGGTCAGAAGATTTGAGCGGCTCTTCTGATGCGGTTTTTCAGCTTCGTTATTCCGCTAACGGTTCTTCCTGGAGTTCTTGGTGCGGGCCGGACAATGCCACTTTCAGCTGTGATAGCCAAAGCTTTTTTACCGATTCTTCCGGCTCTTCCGAGGCGGTGGATGAAATTTTTTCTGATAACCAATATTTTCAATACAAGGCCATTTTATCTTCCGATTCAGCCGGAGGATCCGATCTGCCCACCATAAACCAAGTGAATATGAATTACGGTTTTTCCACTTCCACCACTGTCGGACGCACTTATGAGGATGCCTATACCAGCCAAATTTACGACATTGGAGGAGGAATAAATTTCGGTATTTCTTCTTGGAAAGCAGATCTCCCCAAACAAACCTCTTTAATTTTAAAAATCAGAACTGCCACCACCTCGGATATGAGCGGGGCTACGGCTTGGCCGAATTGTGGTGTAATAGAAAAAAATACCGATATTTCCGCTAACAATTGTATTACTGACGGGCACAGATATTTACAGTATCAAGTAACCCTGGGAAGCGACCTGGCTTCCATTTCCCCGGTTTTAAAAAATATTAGCATTTATTCCGAGAGTTACAATAATTTAATTTCCTCTCCTTATGATTCCGGATCCGGCGGTGTTATTACCGGAGTTTCTTGGGCGGAAGATTTGTCCTCTAATTCCGATCTGGTTTTTTATTTGCGAAGCGCAGCCACTTTAGATGATCTTGTTTTTGCCGACTGGAAAGAGGTGGCTTCTTCTTCTTTGTCCTATTTGGGAGCGGCCAGCCAGACTTCCGGCTGTGAAAAAACGGGAGATGTGGTTACTTGCGATTCCGCGGTTATCCCCGAATCCTTAAAGGACTATAATGAGGACAGGTATTTTCAGTATAGATTAAGTGGTCGAGGTCAGGGGGTGGGCATTTCCAGCGCCTCGGTTAGCTATATTTTCGGCAATGTTAGCCCGGAAATTCAAAATTTAACCGCTACCAACTCTCAGGGGGATATTATGATAGATTACGAGGTCAGGGATCTGGATACTGACAATGAAGAGAATGCTACTCCCGGTTATGTCAGTCCTTCTTTTGAATATTCCCTGGATGGGGGAGAGGTTTGGTACAGTGCCAATTCTTCCTGTTTCGCCTCCGGAGATTGGGAGGACAAATCTGTTTCTTCTTCCGAATGGTCCGGCCATTCAGCCGTTTGGAAGCCCAAGTGCGAACCCAGGATCGGGACCGGCAAATATTCCACCTCCACCTTGGTCCGTTTAACTGTTGATGACAATCAAAGCACAAATAATACGGATTCCACTACAACTTCCGAATTTATTTTAGATACCAAAAGTCCCACTCCGGGCAACCCTTCCATTTTTTATATAGACGCCAGGCAGGCCTCCAATCAGCCCGCTCCGGTTTATTTAAATGCTCGGGATGACAGCTCCATGTATATGAGAATCAGCTTACATTCCGATTTTTCCGATACGGACTGGATATCTTACAGCCAAAGTCACACCATCGGTTTAGTTACCAATCCGGAAAGGGTTTATGCTCAGTTTAAGGATGAATATAATAATACTTCCACAGTGGAAACCGCTTTAACCCCGGAAACTCCGCAGAATCTTAAAGTTTTTGATACCTCGGCTTCTACTTATAAGCTATTTTTAACCTGGCAGGCGCTTTCCTCTCCTCCGCCTCCCGGGTTTAGCAGATATAAAATTTATCGTTCCACTTCTCCCGATCTTTCCAGTTTTTCCTTTATTCATTCTATCTTTGATATAAATCTTAATTATTGGACTGATGCTTCGGTGGATCAATCCACTTCTTATTATTATGTTATAACCACCTTGGATAATGACGGCAATGAATCTTATTACTCTTCTTCCGTTAACGGAATTCCTAACGGAGTTCAGGACGGAGGAGAAGAAGGAGCGGAAGTGGAGAGCATTCCTCCGGTTATTTCCAATGTTGAGGCCCCGGCATCTGATATTTATTCCAATCAAGCCACTATTTATTGGGATACGGATGAACTTTCTGATTCTTTGGTAAACTATTCCCAGGATCCCGGTGCTTTTACTCAAGAGGCGGGGGCCGTTCCTTTGGTGGATAATGATTCCAATATCGGTCGCCATGAGGTGGTTTTGTATAATTTAAATCCCCAAACCACTTATTATTATAAAGTGGAGTCAACTGATAGCTATGGCAACACCGCCAGTAGCACTCAGTCGCCTAATGGATATACTTTTACCACCGATCCCGGTCCGGTTATCTCCAATGTAGAGGAGTCAAATATTTCCAATTACAGCGCTACGATAAATTGGGATACGGATATAGCCGCCAGTTCCAAAATTATTTATTCCCATAATTCGGATTTATCCAATTCTTCCGAGGTGTCTTCTTCCAGTTTGGTTACCGATCACGAAGTTGATTTAGAAGATCTTACCTGGGGGGAAACCTATTATTATAAAGTAGAATCCGTGGACGCGGATGGAAATACGGCAGTGGATAGCAATGCCGGCCATTATTATTCATTTGAGACCACTGTTAGCGACACTTTACCCACTATTAGCTTTACTCCCAATACGGATATAACCAATATTACTAATACCGGCGCCACAGTCAATTTCACCACTAATGTTTTAACCACTTCCACCCTGGAATACGGAGTAACTACCAATTGCGCCTCTTCCAGCTTGAAAAACGATGAACTAAGCACTGATCATAGCTTTGATTTGAGCGGTTTGACCCCCGGAACTGTTTATTATTTGCGAATAGAGGTCAGGGATGTTAACCGGAATTACAACTGGGTGGACGGGGTCAGTTTTGCCACTAAAAATTCCAATGACCACACGGCTCCCCAGATCGCTTTTGATCCCGCCACTGATATCAGCAATTTGACCGCTGATTCGGTTTATATAACTTGGCGGACTGATGAAATTACCACTTCCAGTATATCTTACGGCATTAATACTGATTACGGTTCTTCCACGCAGTCTAATACGGATTTTCTTACCAGTCACGGATTCGGCCTTTCCGGTTTAGATAATAATACCACTTATTATATTAAATTGGAAAATTGGGACATAAACGGTAATTATATTTCTGAAACCTCTTCCTTTACCACCCGCAGAAGTTCCTTTTTAGTAACTTCTCCTTATGTTGATCCCTTGGCTGATACTTACGCGGTTGTTAATTGGGAAACCGGAGGAAAAACCAAATCCCAAATTCATTGGGGCACCGATTCCGGAAATTATTCCGAGCAGACGGCGGAAAACGAATTTACCCAAGGCCACTCCGTAACTCTGAACAATTTAAGTCCGGAAACCACATATTACTACTACCTAAGTTCAGAGGATCTCTCCGGAAATACCACCAGCACTTCCGAATATTCTTTCACCACCAGCAAAACTTTGGTGGAAGAAACAGAGGAAGGAGAAGATGAGGAAGAGGAGGAGGTGACTCCGGAAGAAGAAGCTCAGCAAGAGGGAGGAGGTACTTTAATAATAGATAAAACTGATATAATAGCTCCCAATATTTCGCAAGTGGAGGTATTAGAGGAAGGAGCTGATTCCGTGGTTCTTTCTTGGCAAACTGATGAACCCAGTGTTAGTTTTTTGGAGTTAGGGGAAACCGAGGAGTATGATAGTATTTACGGCAGTGACGCCCAATTCAAGACCGACCACACCGCCCGCATCAAGAGATTAGACCCCGAAACCACCTATAACT
>CAZXUK010000033.1:0-8915 GCA_964644045.1 uncultured Gammaproteobacteria bacterium | reverse complement strand
CCTGTGCCAGTCTCACTAGTAAAACTAGTGGGTTACCTTTTGGGCAAAACTACTTGTTTTGCTTTTTATATTTATTTCTTCTTATACTTATTTTGCTTACTTTACTTTTTATGCTTATTTCTTTTAATCTTTGACTTTTGAGCCCGGAGTTTATATACTAAAATTACTAAAAAACAAACTAATTTTATGTCTAAAAACAATATAAAAGCGGTCCGCCCCGGAGGCTTTAGAGATCTGTTGCCCGCTGATTATCTGGCTCGGGAAAAAATAATAAAAAATATTGAAAAAACTTTCCGCGGTTTCGGTTTCTCGCCCATAGAAACCCCTGAAGTGGAATTCCTGCAAACCCTGGCAGGGGAAGAAAGCGAAACCGGTAAAAATATTTTTAAAATCCGGAGTGACAAGCAAGGAGAAAAGCTGGGCTTGCGTTTTGATCTTACAGTGCCCTTGGCCCGAATTTTAGCTACCAACCCTTACAATTCCAAGGCGCAAACCGGAATTCGCCTGCCCTGGAAAAGAATGGCTCAGGGTATGGTTTTTCGCGGAGAAACACCGCAAGGCGGACGCTATAGACAGTTTTATCAAATGGATGCGGATATTGCCGGCACCTCTTCGCTTTTAGCTGATACGGAGACAATTAAGTTAATGGAGCAGACTTTAACTGATTTGGGTCTGGAAAAATTTATTATAAAAATAAACAACCGCAAAATCCTAAACAGCTTGGCAGAAACTGCCGGAATTTCCGACCGGGGAAAAATCAAAAAAGAAGAAATAATAAAAGAGATGTTTAGAGTCCTGGACAAAATTGACAAAATAGGCAAAGAAAAAGTAATTAAAGAATTAGAAGCCAAGCCCAGCAAAGAAAAACCGGCCGCTCCCAACTTAAACAAAGAAACTGTTGCTAAAATTAAAAAATATTTAACCCTAAAAGGAGAAAACCAAGAAAAACTAAAAAAATGCGGGGAAATTTTTAAAGGAGTGGGGGAAGCTCAAAAAGGAATTGGAGAATTAAAAGAAATTTTAAAATATTTAGAAATTTTAAAAATTAATAAAGAGAAAATTGAAATTGATTTTTCCATTTCCAGAGGCCTGGACTACTACACAGGCACGGTTATGGAAACCGTGCTTACAAATGCGCCTCAATTCGGTAGTGTTTTTTCCGGAGGCAGATACGATAATTTGGCCGGCAAATTTACCGGTCAAAACATTCCCATGGTAGGTAGCTCCGTGGGAGTGGATCGGCTCTTTGCCGCCCTGGAATATTTAGGCTTAATAGACAAAAGTCAAAGCACGGTTACAGAGGTTATGGTTTTACGTTTAGCTCCTGATCAAGACAAAAAATATTTGGAAATAACCCGGGAATTAAGAAAACTCGGGCTTAATGCCGAGCTTAGCTTCCTGGAAGACACCACTTTTAAAAGCCAATTCAACTACGCCCTAAATCAGGGAGTAAAATACGTAGTAATTTACGGTAAAGAAGAGATCAAAAAAGACACAGTCCAAATTAAAAACTTAAAAGCTCGCCAACAGACCGAGGTGAAAAGAAAAGAGTTGAAAAAATATTTTTCTAACTAAAAATTTTAGAGGAGAAACGGCGGCAACTTATAGATTAGTCACCGTTTTTTGTGTTTATTGGGGTTTTTAAACCTTGTCTCCGGTTTTTGTCACAATGTTTTATAATTTCGGCTTATTGTTCAAAAGGACAAAAAAGTGGTAAAATATTTAAATAAAATTTGTTTAACTTGCGAAAGTTTGCGGAATAACCGTTAAAAATTCGCGAATAATACTTATGAAGGAGTATGTTTTTTTAATCTTGGTCACTTTGGCCGAGGCCACCATTGGAGTGTTTGTAAAATTAGTAGGCGACTCTGTGCCTATTTTTACTCTAAATTTCTACCGCGTTTTTTTCGCATTTTTATTTCTGCTTTTAGTGGTTCCCTTTATTGATAAAAAGTTTTGGAAAATAGACAAAGGGGACATTAAATCGGTTTTAATTATCGGCGCCTTGATAGCTCTACAAATCAGTTTTTTTAATATTGCCATGTCCATGGCTCCGATTGCCAATGTGGTAATTTTTTGGAGCGTGGCTCCTTTTTTTGTCTTTATTTTCTCTACTCTCTTTTTAAAAGAGAAAGTAAAAAAAGAGCATGTTTTTATTTTTCTGATCGCTTTTATAGGTATTTTGATCGCCAAACCCTTATCCGGAGGTAATGCTTTGGGAAACATAATCGCCCTGGCTGACGGAGCTATTTATGCCGCCTTGGTTACTTATATGCGCCATGAAGGCAAAACCGATTCGGTTAATCATGTTTCCTGGTATATGTTTATGGCTTGTATTTATTTGTCTCCGGCTCTGTTCATTTTCGGTTCCGGAGATATTACCGGTTTTATATCTTACCAAAGTCTGGGAATCCAAGTTCCGGTTATTGTCTGGATAGTTTGCCTGGGAATGATATCCACCGGTGTGGCTTACTTTTTTATCAGTTTGGTGCTTAAAAAAATCAATGCCAGCGTTTATTCTTTGGTGGACATAATTGTTTCTCCAATTGTAGCCGCTTTTTTCGGTTATCTTGTCTTTAACGAAATTCCCGGTATTAACATGGCCTATGGAGCTGCTTTACTTCTGCTTTCCGGGTTTTGGCTTTCCAATTATATGTCCGGACGCAAAAGCCACTGGTACACCCGTTTACTTAACCGCTTTACCAAAAAAGAACTTCCGGCTGAAGGGAAAAACCCCTTGGTGGAAAATAAACAAATTAAGTAGTGATGTGTTTACAATTCATTGAAGTTCATCTTTAAGGGGTTGTTTATCCAATATCAAAAAATTATCCTTGAAACTGGAAATTGGAAATTGAAAACTTGGAGCACCTCGCCTGATCGGCAAAGTGTTAAGATTACTTTATTTATTATAAACAAGAAAACGGAGAGGAAAGAATATTATACAATTTTTAACTGAAGCTGAAAAATTAAAATCAACCTTAAGGCCCAGTTTCTTAATTTCCAAATTTTTTAATTTCTTTATGATCAATTAAAACATTTAACTAACAAAAGAAAAGCTTTTTAAACAAGAATACTTAGGCCCCTTTTTTCTTAATTCACTTTCCATAACATCTACGGATTTTGGCTTAAATAACAAATTTATTTCTTCTTCCACAACCGGTCTTTCTTCCGGCTCGATCCGGCTCCAGGCCAGAGTGTTTAACCGAGCTAAGGTTATATGAGGAGAAAAATCACGTTTTTCCCGAGTAAAATAAAAACCTTCAGCCCTTTCCAGGTTCTCATTCAGGGTTTTTTTTAATTGACTTAATTCCTCTGTGGGCTCGATTTGAAGCCAGATCATCCGAGGAGGAGTTTTTCCGGGCGGACCATACACAGTTTGGGTTAAATATATTTTTAGGGTCTCTTGATTTGAAACTGATCTCTCTACCACCCCGTATAAATCCATTAATCTATCTTCTTTAATATTGCCCAAAAAAGCCAAGGTTAAGTGGAGGTTTTCCGGGTCCGTTAACCGAGACACCCTCTGGTTCGGCAAGGGGCAGGCTTGATCCAGTTCATGTCCAATCCGATCTTGATAATTTTTTATTTCTTTTTTAATTTCACGGGGCAAGTTAATGGCTAAAAAAATCCGTTTAAGCATTTTATAAATATTATTCCCTCTGTTTTTTCTCCTTAAAAAGAAAAAAATTAAACGGGATTATTTTTTGTTTTAAATTTTTACTTAAGAAGGTCTTTTAATTCTTGTCCGATATCGTCTCGGTCCTGGGCGTATTTTAAGATCGCCTTGAGATAATTTAGGGGATCTCCGGTGGTTAACCATTCTCCGTCTTCCACTTTTTTGGCATAAAACTCTCCTCCGCCTTTAATATATTCTTTAATAGCGTCCACTATCCAGAGTTCACCCCCTTTTCCCAAAGGGGTTTCTCTTAATATTTTTACAATTTCCGGAGTTAAAATCATTCGCCCGAAATCAGCCAACCGGGTGGGAGCTTCTTCTATGGACGGTTTTTCAATAATGTCTTCTATTTGCATAGAATTTTCTTTTAATTTTACTATTCCGTAACGATCCACTTCGTTCTTATCCACTTCCTGTACCCCGATCACGGGTTTTTCTAAATCTTTATAATTCTCTGCCATTGCCTTACTAAAAGAAGTTTGAGATTTAACCAGATCATCTCCCCAAACATAGAAAAAAGGTTCATTCTCCACTAAGCTGGCGGCGGACAAAACCGGAGTGCCGTTGCCGTAAGGGCCTTTTTGCCTAACATAAATAAAATTAGCCATTTCTGATATCCGGATAATTTCTTGTTTTCTTTTTTCCTTTCCTCCTGTTTCCAGTTCTTTTTGCAGGGCCCAATTATAATCAAAGTGGTCTTCTAAGGGTTTTTTATCCCACTTGGTTACCAAAATTATGTCCTTAATACCCGCTTCCACCAATTCTTCCACTACCAACTGAATAATGGGTTTGTCTACAATGGGAAGCATTTCTTTGGGCATTGATTTGGTTGCCGGTAAAAGGCGAGTGCCCGAACCGGCTACCGCTATAATAGCTTTTCTGATTTGTGTCATAAATTTAAAAATTAAATTTTGTTTGTTAACTGGCGAGTATATTAAATTAATTTTTTAGTCATATAAGTTTTTTGCGATCTATAACCTTGTTTTCGATAATACCCCCTGACACCGACCCCGGAAATCACGGCCATATAATCATATCCTTTTTTTCGCGCTGTTTCCTCCGCCTCTTTCATTAATTTTTTTCCCAAACCGGCGTGCTGAACTTTTTTTCTTCTCTCTCCCACGGAAACCAGCTCTCCGTAAACATGAAGTTCGCGCACAAAAGCGACACTTTTATTTTTGATTAAAGAATTATTGTTTTCCTTAGGCAGTCTTAAACGCACAAAGCCATAAAGTGTTTTCTTGTCTTTAGATTCATGGCTTATAAACCTTTCTTCTCCCTGAGAGGCGAAATAGGTTATAACGCTTAATTCCAAATTTTTTTTCTCTACTTTTTTTTCTTTAGCTTCCCGACAACGAATACACTCGCATTTTACGCCTCTGTCCTTCATAATTTGTCTTAGGTTGGTAATCTTGTTGCCAGCCTCAATTGACTCTCCGGGGATGTCCCGGATCAAGCGAATTACCCGAACATAGCGGGGAATGACTTTTTTGCAATCTATAATTAAATTTTGCAACTCTTTGTCAGTGTAGGGCGTATATTTCCCCTTCTTCCACCAACTATACAACAAACTTCCTTTTGTAACTACCGTGGGATAAAATTTAATTTGATCAGGCCGGAAATTGGGGTTTTTAAAAAGCTTTTGAAACATTTCCAGGTCTTTTTTGTAGCTGGACCCGGGCAACCCGGGCATAATATGATAGGTAACCTTAAAACCATAATCCTTCAAAATTTGAGTGGCTTTTATGGTTTCTGCAACCCCGTGACCTCTTTTGTTTATTTTTAAAATTTTCTCCTCAATTGCCTGAACCCCAATCTCTACTCGGGTGGCGCCCAATTTTCTCATCTGGACCATCTCTTTTTCTGTAATATAATCCGGCCTGGTTTCTAAAGTCAGTCCTATAATTTTATATTCGCTCTTTTCATTTTTCTTTTGCTCGCGCTCTAAGTCTTTTTTTAACTTTTCTAAAGAAGCCAAGGAGAGCTTATCACTGTCTCCGCACTTATTTCTTTGCTTATAATCATTAGCCGCCCGGAAACATTCCTTGATATACCAATGTTTATATTTGTCAGAAAAAAAACTCCAAGTCCCGCCCATTACGATTAATTCAATTTTAGTAGGGTGGTGACCGTTATTTTCTAAAGCGCGCAATCGAAGCTGAACCTGTTTATAAGGATGATAATCATTGCGGATAGCTCTCATTACCGCCGGCTCATTGGAAAGATAACTTTTGGGAACACTGCCTTCTTCCGGACAATAAGCGCATTTACCCGGACACTTATAAGGCTTGGTTAAAACCGCCACCGGAGCAATTCCGGAAATGGTCCGAACCGCTCTTTTGCGCAAAACCGCCTCCATTTCCGGGTCAAAAAAAATTTTACCGCGTTTGATCAGATCATTATAAATTTTTAGAATTTCCGAATTTCGAAGAATTCTTAAATTGTATTTTTTCGCCATTTTTCTTTTAAGCTCTGTTAGTTTTTCACGGGTATGGGGTCTTTTTTTTAAAATTTCTTTTATTGCCTTCTCCATAATAATACTGATATAATTAATAGAAATAAAAAATGTATTAATTTTTAAAGCTACTCTTTAAATAAACAAGTCACAAAATTGTAAAAAACATTGATTGCTTTTTGTTTGTTTTTTTAATTTGAGGAGATATTATCACAAAAATATGCTAAAAACAAGAAAAAATTTTTTCTTTTTATTATTAACGATTTTATTGGTTTTTCCTTTTTCCGTCCAAGCCGGCTGTTTAAAAACACAAAAAAACATAACAATTGCGGAAAAACAAGTTATAAATGACAACATTTATGCTCTGGGCAAAAACCTTTCCATAAAAGGAAAAGTAAAAGGGGATGTTTTCTTTTTGGGGGAAACTCTGAAAATCGAAGGAGAGGTGGAAGGGGAAATTGTTGGCTTGGCTTCCCAAATAGAAATTAAGGGAAAAACTAAAAACGCAAAACTGTTGGGGAAAAAAGTTGTTATTTCCGGCGAAATAAAACAAAACGCTTATGTTTTTTCGTCTGATCTCTTTTTAGCTAAAACCGCCTCTATTTTCCAAGATCTTTTGTTTGTTTCAAACAAAGCCAAGCTTTCCGGTTCTATAGACAGAAACTTAAAATCTTGGACCTCAACTCTGAAAATAAACGGAAAAATTGGAGGACGAGCCGATCTTTACCTAAATAAAAACACTAATAAACCGGCTCTGTTTATTTCCGACTCCGCCCGGATTAAAGACGGAGTTTTTTATCGCTCTAATTCAAAGGGGGAAATCTCTGAACAAGCTCAAATCGGAGGAGAAGTAAAACACAAATTTCCCCAAAAAGAAAAAAAAGACCCGGTTTCCATAATTTGGAGTTATTTAATTTCGGTTTTCTCCGCTCTCCTAATAGGTCTTGTTTTTATAACTTTGATCAAAAACAGAACCTTGGAGATTCTTTATAGCTTTAAAAGATCCTCTTTTTTTACCCCTTTAAAGGGCTTAGGCCTATTTTTGGTTTTTCCGGTTTTAAGCTTTTTGCTTCTTTTTACTTTAATCGGCATCCCTTTGTCTTTGTTGATTCTTTCCGGGTGGCTGATCGCTGTTTTGAGTAGCCGAGTATTGGTGGCGCTTTATCTGGGAAAAACCCTTATTAAAAAAACGAATTTTAAAAAAGAATCTTTAATGTCCGCCCTGATCTTGGGCACGGCCCTTTCCTGGCTCGTTTTTCATTTGCCACTGGTGGGTTGGATATTTAATCTTTTGGCTGTTTGTTGGGGCTTGGGAGTTTTATACGAACACTTAAAAACTAAATAAAAAATATGACTTTAAATCCTAATATTTTCAAAGCCTATGATATCAGAGGGGTTTATCCTCGAGATTTAAACGAAAAAACCGCTTACAAAATAGGCGTGGCTTTTGCTAATTTGATTGGCGAAGAAATGGGAAAGAAAAAACTTTCTATAGCCGTGGCCGGAGACATGCGGCTTTCCACTCCGGTCCTAAAAGATAATCTGATCAGGGGTCTTTCTGAGGCCGGGGCCTCGGTTTGGGATATGAACATGCTTTCCACTCCCAGTTTTTATTTCGGAGTTTCTTATTTGCAAACAGATGGCGGAGTTATGGTTTCGGCCTCTCACAACCCCAAAGACTGGAACGGTTTTAAATTAACCAGGGCTAAAGCCAAGCCGGTAAGCGGAGAAAAAGGAATAAATAAAATAAAAGAGAAAATAGAAACAAACAATTTAAAAACCTCTGAAAAAGAGGGGGAGATAAAATCTTATTTCAATATTTTGGAAGAACAAAGCAAACACGATCTTACTTTTTTTCACCCGGAAAAAATAAAGCCCTTAAAAATAGTGGTAGACCCGGCTAACGGCATGGGAGCGCAATACATAGAAAAAGTCTTTAGAAATATACCGGCCCAACTAATTAAAATGAATTTTGAAATAGACGGCACCTTTCCTTCCCATGAAGCGGACCCTATCAAAGAAGAAAATCTGGCGCCCTTAAAAGAAAAAATAAAAAAAGAGAGCGGGGATCTGGGAGTTGCCATAGACGGAGACGGAGACAGAATCTTTTTTGTAGACGAAAAAGGGGAGGCCATAGACCAGTCCATTATCAGAGGAATTTTGGCAAAACTTTTTTTGCAAGAAAAACCGGGCGCAAAAATATGTTATGATATTCGCCCCGGCAGGATTACGCGGGACTTGATCGAGAAAAACGGAGGAATTCCCGTTATAACCCGAGTGGGCCACTCTTTAATAAAAGAAAAAGTTTTGGAAGAAGGGGCTTATTTTGCCGGCGAATCTTCCGGCCACTTTTTCTTAAACACGGAAATGGGTTGTTTTGAGGTGCCCATAATTATAATCGGCAAATTATTGGAAGAGTTTTCTCAAGCAAACAAAAAAATCTCTGAATACATAAAACCTTATAAAAAATATCACCACTCCGGAGAAATAAACAGAAAAGTAAAAGATAAAAACAAAGTTTTTGCTAAAATTGAAGAAAAGTACTCAGACGGAGAAATAAACAAGTTGGACGGAATTTCCGTGGAATACCCCGATTTTTGGTTTAATGTTCGCGGTTCTAACACGGAGGAAAAAATCAGACTAAACCTGGAGGCCAAAACCAAAGAAAAAATGGAAGAAAAAAGAGATGAGGTCTTAAAAGTCATTACCTCGATTTAAGATTGATTGCTCTGTGCCAGTGAAATGATAATGTCCTACCCGGGGGAAATAGAAATGTCCTACCCA
>CAZXUK010000032.1:0-9638 GCA_964644045.1 uncultured Gammaproteobacteria bacterium | reverse complement strand
ATAACGGGATCGGAGAAATAGTTGTGGCAGACAGCCAAATTTATAAAAAAGGAGATAAGGTTTTAGTAGCGGCGGTTTTTGACCACCAAGGCAAGGTGAGTTATTATATCACTGATTATGTGCGTTCCTCTGCCTTGTGGTGGCTTTTCGGTTTGTTTGTTTTAGCCCTAATTGTGGTGGGCAGGTTAAAGGGCTTGAAGGCCTTATTTTCCTTGGCGTTAACTTTTTTTATCATAATTAAATTTATTATCCCGGGTATCTTAGGAGGAGCTAACGCTCTATTAATAACTATAACAGGCTCTTTTTTGATTTTACTGGCTGTAATCTATATTACCGAAGGATTTAGAGAGCTTTCTCACCTTTCCGTAGTCAGTATTTTTGCCAGTTTACTTTTAGTATTTTTTATTTCTTGGTTTTTTGTGCAATTAGCTCATTTATCAGGTTTGAGCGGAGAGAATATTCTGCCTTTGATTAGTTTGGGAGAGAAAAGCATTAATTTTCAAGGTTTGCTTCTAGCCGGAATCTTAATCGGAAGTTTAGGGGTTTTGGATGATGTGGTGGTTTCCCAAGTAGCGACAGTTAAAGAGATAGTGGAGGCTGATCCTTATCAGCAAAAGAGAGAGGTGTTTAAAAAAAGTTATCGTGTCGGAGTTTCCCATATTAGTTCCATGGTAAACACTTTATTTTTGGCTTATGCCGGTGTTTCCTTGCCCCTTTTAATGTTATTTGTTAGCGGAGGCAGCGCTTTTCCTACTTGGTGGCATATAATTAATAATGAAGCCGTAGCCACGGAAATAGTCCGGACCCTGGCCGGCAGTTTGGGGATAATTTTATCAGTGCCCCTTTCTACTGTTTTGGCGGTTTGGTGGTACAAAAGGTAGCTTTCAGGAGTTAGCTTTTAGCTGTTAGTTTTGTTTAATTTTTTTAAAACATAAAAAAATATATAAACAATATAGTGAAATTCGCATTACAATAGTTATTCCTTAATTTAATTTGAAGAATTTGCATCCGCCAGCCGGCGGATTAGCGGATTTGCATTGTATTGATAATGTAACAATGAAACAATTTAACAATGTAAACAAGTTAATTTTCGCCAGTAACAATCAAGGGAAAATCAAGGAAATGACCGAAATGTTAAAGGATCTGGGTATAGAAGTTTTGAGCGCTAAAGAGGCGGGATTTTCGGAGGAAGTGGAGGAAGATAGAAATACTTTTGCCGAGATGTCCGGGGAGGAAAAAAACAACCTAAGTAACAGGGGCTGGGCTTTTAAAGAATTAAGGCAATATTTGGAAAATAAAGTTTGACTTTTAAGGATTTTTTTGGTAATTTTTAATTAACCATTGAGATAAAATGGTAACTCACCTGAAACGGTGTTTTTTTATATTATTGCATTGTTTTTGCACTCGTAGCTCAGTCGGATAGAGCAACGGCCTTTAAAATTTGGAGCCTTGCCGGGGAATTAAAAACCCGGTAAGTGGACCGCGCTATATCGGGGAACCCTTAACAGGTAATGCTGATGGCAACCCCGAGGAAACCTGTGTGTTGAGTATTTTGTGTTAATTTAGCTTCTAATTTCCGCAGGGTTCCGTAGAGGCCATACGCGCGGCACCTGAGATGGTGAAGAGATGGTCCAGACCACAAACGTTTTTTATAAAAAATGGCAATGAAAATTGTAGTGGTAAGCTAAGCCGTAGGCCGCAGGTTCGAATCCTGCCGAGTGCACCACTTATTCCGGCAGTGCCTTGGGCACTGCCGGAATAAGAAGTATACTTGGTATTGAGGAGAAGTTGCTCTCGGTCGTGGGGCTTCCGCCCCTTCGAATCCTGCCGAGTGCGCCACAATTAAATTTGGAAAATGTTTTTGATAGATTTTTTATATATTTTTATTATAATTCTAGTGATTGTCTTTTCTGCTTTGGTTATAAAATTAATCAATGATATTGTCAGAGGATACGCGCCTTTTGTTAGAACCAAAGATAATACTTTGGACATAGTTTTAGAAAATATTGATTTAGGCAAAGATTTTAAAGGGAATGTATGCGAGCTGGGTTGCGGAGAGGCCGATTTTTTAAAAAGAATTAAAGAAAGATATCCCCAAGCCCGCTGCTTGGGTCTGGAATATAGTTTTATACCTTACTTGAAAGCCAAACTACACTTGGGAAAGAAATTTAAAGATATAAAAATAAGAAGAAAAAATTTTTTCAAAGTTAATTTATCTCCGGAAAATTTAATTTATTGTTTTCTAAACAATTTAATGATGAAAAAAGTGGAAAATAAAATTAAATCTGATTGTCGCAAAGGAACAATTCTTATTTCTTATGCCTTTCCTTTTCCCGGCCTAAATCCTTATAAAGAAATAATAGTTAACAATAATCAAGATAAAGTTTATTTTTATAAAGTTTAGATAAGGTGTTTAAATTTAAGATATTATCAAGTTAAGTTTAAATGATGGTGGCTATAGTTTAATGGTAGAACCTCGGCTTGTGGCGCCGATGGTGAGGGTTCAATTCCCTCTAGCCACCCATATAATGAAACGAAAATATTGATTCATCTTTGAAATAAAAAAAGGGCAGTCTAGTCGACTGCCCTTTTTAAGTGGAAATTAAGTGATTTTACCCCTTGCTTTTTTGGTTAATTTGTTTTATTATTTAGTTGTAGTTAGCTTAGATTATGGGTTTATTTAATCTTTAAGCAGAAAGGAGGTGAGCACATATGAATAAATTACAACCCTTGGATTGGGTGGCTCTCACCCTGGTTATCATCGGCGCTTTGAATTGGGGTCTGGTCGGGGCTTTTAGCTTTGATCTAGTCGCTACCATTCTGGGAGACATGAGTCTTTTATCCCGAGTTGTTTATGGCTTAGTAGGTCTTTCAGCTGTCTATGTTATAGTTATCGCCGCCTCCTTAAGAAAGCATTCCTAAAATTTTTCAAACAAAAAAGAGGATTGAAATGTTCAACCTCTTTTTTTTATTGAATTATTTTTTTAAAGGCAAAGTAACAGTAAATTCGGTTCCTTTTAATTCCTCGCTTTCACATTCAATAGATCCTTTGTGTTTGTCAATTACGTTTTTGACTATAAAGAGACCCAGTCCGGTCCCTTCGGTTTCTTTACGAACCGCGTTTTCGGCGCGGAAAAATTTAGTAAACAATTTTTTTTGATTCTTTTTAGGAATCCCCAGTCCATTATCTTTTACTATAATTTTAATATCCTTTTTCCCCACTTTTATTTTTAAAGAAATTTTTCCGTTTTTTGGGGTGAATTTTACTGAGTTTTCCAGTAAATTTTGGATAACCAGCTCAATTTTTTCTTTGTCCATGTAAATTTTAGGGATATTTTTAGGGCGGTCATAAACAAAACTAATATTTTTTTTATCAATTTTGTTTTTCAGATTGCTAATTACGATTTTAGCCGCTTCTCCGATGTCGTGTTTACCAAAAGAATAACCAAACCTGCCTTCCTCAATTCGAGAAACATTTAGCATGTCATTAACCAGTTTTATCACCCTTTCATTGCTTTCATAGCCCTGATTAAGGATTTCTTTTTGCTCTTTTTTTAAGGGGCCCATTTCTTCGTTAACAGTCATTTTAATCGCCCATTTGATCGCGGTTAAAGGAGTTCTTAGCTGATGGGCGGCTATGGAAATAAACTCGGATTTTAGGCCGTCCAGGATTTTTTCTCGGGTCAGGTTATAGAATACTTTAATGTGACCATAACATACTCGGTTTTCATCACAAACCGGCTCAGTGATAACTTTGTAGATTATATCGTTTTTGTTATATTTGGCATGGGAGGTTTTAAAAGGACTGCTTTCTTCTCCTTGTTCTGATTTTATTACCACCTCTTCTTCCACGGGGTTTTTATTGGAATCGGTTTTAATAATTTCAGTGCTATAGTTAACAGAGGTTATCTTTTTAAAGGTTTGAAAAGAAAATTTTTCTTTTTTGTTTTTAATTCTTTTCCCCAAATCCTTGTCTGTTAGTTTAAAAATTTTTCGCGCAGCCGGGTTAAGGAGACTTAGTTTCCAGTTATTGTCCGCCATAATTATAGGATCGGAAAAGTTGGAAATAATGCTGGCCACCTTGTGTTTTTCCTCTTCTGATTTTTCCCTTTCTTTTTTTATTGCTTGCCTGGATTTTTTTAATTCTTTAATGTTTTCGTTTAATCGGCTAGCCATTCGATTAAATGATTTAGCCAATTGGGCGAACTCGTCTTTTCCGGGAATATCGATTTCGGTATTTAGATTTCCTCCCTTTAATTTTTCTGTCCCCTCGGTCAGTTTTTTGATGGGGTAAAGAAATTTTCGAGCCAAAATAATGCTAAAAAATATAACCAAAAGAGAGATTAAAGTTATAATTAAAAAAGTTTGGATTAAAATGTTTTTTTGCGCTTCCCGGGTTTCTTGGACAAGTTCGGGATTGCCTTTCAGGTGGTGGTTTTGTTTTTCCAAAAGATTTTGATAGTTATTTATAGTTAAAAAAGAGAAGACCACCAACGGTCCCAGTCCGATTAATATTAAAATTAAAAATAATTTTTGGGAAAGCTTCATTTTGAGAAAAATTAGGTTGAGGATTTTTTAGAATTAAAGGCGAGAAAGGCAAGTAGAGCCGAGAGTATAATCATTAAACGGAAAAATACCATAATCCAGGTGGCGTTATAGCCCTGGTTGTCAAAATAGCCGATTATAGCGTAGACAAAAATAGATAAACTGGCCAAAAAATATTTGTTTTGAATAATTTTTTTAGTTTTTAAATTTTTCCAAATAGAGCGGAGTATATCTAAGACCAAAACAGAGAGACCCAGGGTTATAATAACTTGAAAAAGACCCCACGAAGAAGGGTTAATGTAATATTCTACGGAAAAATAGGTATATTCGACCAAATGAAACCCGGCGGGTTGGAAAATTATGTATAAAGCATAGGCCGAGGCCAGGAGCGCCAAACAAAGAATCGCAAGATTACAAATTTTTGCTTTACAAAAACGGGAAAAAGCATAGGTTACTCCTAAGCTAAGATGCAGGAAGATCAAAGGCTGAACTGCATATTTGTTTATTAAAAGATCATAACCGGTTTTGTTTCTTTCAAAAAATACAAGGCCCATAGCCACAAAAAACCAAGTTAAGGAAACAAATAACCAAAAAAAAGAAAAATATTTATCCTCTTGTTTAAGTCCTTTGGATTTTATTATAGTATAAAACACCCAAAAAGAAATTCCGGAAATGATAAAACAAATAAGCGAATTTAATAATAAGCCGGTTTGCATGTCTTTGGTTTTAAAAATTAAGAGACCCTGGTCGTTGATTTTTTAGGAGTCGAGTTTATTTCTGAAAAAAATTTTTTACTTTATCCGCAATTTCCCGACTGGTAAAGTTGGCTTTAACCATAAAGTCATTAGCTCCCATATCCTCGGCCTTTTTAATGTCACTATCTTGCCCTAGATTAGAAAGCATAATAACCGGGATCTGCGCTTTGGTTTTGTTTTTTTGAGAGCGAATTTCTTTTAATACCTGAAAACCGTCGATAGAGGGAAGAATTATATCTAAAAGTACGATATCCACATTATTTTCTTTGAATAAATTTAACGCCTCTTCACCATCTTTGGCTTCAAAGACAGCAAATCCCTCTTTAACCAATTGTTTGGAACACATCTTACGCAGAAAGGATTCGTCTTCCACGAGCAGAACTTTGACTCCGGTTTTTTTAGCGTTTACATCTTCTTTAGGTTTGGTTTTTTTCTTTTTTTCGGTTTGGCCGGTCTTCCCTCCGGAGTGGTTAGAAACATAGTTGTTCACTTTTTCCAGAACATCACTGGGGCTGAATTCGGTTTTGATAAGGTGGTCAATCGCTCCCAGTTTTTTGGTTTTTTCGATTTCCACCGGCTGCCCGGAATTGGAAATTACAATTACCGGAGTTTTTTCTTTGTTTTCATTGATTTTTTCCATTACTTCATAACCGTCCATTTTAGGCATTATAATATCCAAAAGGATTAAATCCGGCTTCCAATTTGTAATTTTTTCATAGCCCTCTTGTCCATCAAAAGCGTTATCTACCTCATAACCTTCCTTTTTAAGTTTAGAGGCCAAAAGGTCAGACAGAGGTCTTTCATCCTCCACAATTAAAATTTTCATAGCGTCCCCTGGAGATTTTTTCTTCTTAGTCATATGTTTTTAAGTTTATTTTTTAGTCTGATTTAAGGGAAGGTAAAAATAGAATTCCGTTCCCTTGCCCTCCTCGCTTTTAAAGTGTATTTCTCCTCCGTGTTTTTTAATTATATTATTAGCGATAAACAGCCCCAGACCGGTTCCGTCGGTTTGCATTTTTTTTACATTTTCCGCCCGGAAAAACTTGGAAAAAAGTTTTTTTTGATCTTTTTCGGGTATGCCCACCCCGTTATCCTTTGCTTTTATTCGGAGATTTTTCTTTTGTTTTTGGATTTCCAAGGTTACGGTTCCGTTAACAGGGGTGTATTTTACCGCATTTTCCAGCAAATTTTGTATGACTAAACGGATTTTTTCTTTGTCCATATAAACCGAGGGCATTTTGTCCGGTTTTTTGATATTGAATTTGATATTTTTTTCCTTAATTTTACTTTTAACATTGCCGACCACGGTTTCATAGACTTCTTTGAAATTAGTTTTAGCAAAATTATATTGCAACCTCCCCTCCTCAATACGAGAAACATTGAGCATGTCATTAACCAATTTAATCATCCTTTCATTACTTTCAAATCCTTTAGTTAAAATTTCTCTTTGGTCTTGATTAATCGGGCCGGTGTCTCCTTCTAAAATCATTTTAATCGCCCATTTAATCGCGGACAAAGGAGTTCTTAGTTGGTGGGCGGCGATAGAGACAAATTCGGTTTTTAAGCGGTTGATTCTTTTTTCTCGAGTCAAATCGGAAAAAGTTTTCATAGTTCCAATACATCTTTTTTTGCTATCATAAACTTTTGTAGTTATAATTTTGTAAGTTAATTTATCTCCTTGGTGTTCTATGATTAATTCCTCTTCTTTCGGGTTGGCCGGCTCCATGTCTTTCCCTTTTTTAATTTCATAATCTTTTTTTAAAATTTCTTTAAAGTTTTCCATTGAGTAGTTATCTTTTTTCTTCACCTTTTTTCCGATAGAGGACTTAGTAAATCCGAATATTTCTTTAGCTTTAGGGTTGTAAAGGTTAATTTTGTCTTCCTGGTCTATAATAATAATCGGGTCCACTAAGTTTGAAATAATAGCAGAGGTCTTATTTTTTTCTCCTTCCACTTTTCGTTTCGCTTCTTTGGTTTCTTCCAGGGTTTTAGCTAGTTTGTTTTTAGTTTTTTCTAACTCTTCGGTTCGTTGTTTGACTTTATCTTCCAATTTGGTTTGAAATTTTTTAATCTCCGTAATATCATTCAGGGCTATAAAGCAACCGATTATGTTACCTTCTTGGTCTTGCCTGATTGAAGCCGAGGCCCGGACCGGGATTTCCTTTTTGTTTTTAGTTACTAAAATCATTTCTCGATTTTTTATCGAGCCCTTTTTCAGAGTTTGATTAAAAAATTTTTTTATTTTCTTGGGATTTTTAAAAATAATTTCTATATCCTGACCTATTAGCTCTATTTCTTGATATTTACTTAATTCTTTTCCGGTTTGGTTAACGTCCACAATTATGCCCACCGGGTTAACCGAATAAACCGCCAAGGGTAGGAATAAAGAATATTCTTCAATATATCTTTCTAAATTCTCTAAATCTTCTTGCAAGTTTTCAGAAAAAAATTGTTCTTCTTTTTTCATAAAAATTAGTTTTTAACTTAATAATAAAAACCAGAAAAATTAAATTCTTTTCTGAGTTATTATTGATATTTTAACATTTTATCAGTTTAATTAAAACCTTATTTTTTTACTTCTTGCTTGCTAAACACGGATCTACCACTTGATTATAAACTCATGAAAAGAGTCTCCGTTAAAAACGCACTTGCTTTCCTCGACCTCGACTCCTTTTTGGTTCAAAATTAATTCGCTAAATGACCTAATCAGTCCTAATATATAAAGACATATGTCCGGGTGAACTTTGAATTTTTTTAATTTAACAATAGCTTTTTTTTCTTTAATGCTTAGTTTATAGGGTATAAAATCGCCTTGACTCCAATATTTGAACCAATGTTTAGGAATTTCTTTAAAATTTTTTTCAATAGAAATAAAATATTTTAAACTGGTCTTTATCAGAAAAGAAGAGGTGGGTTCTTCATAACCCATATTTATAATATCTTTATCCTCCCAACCAAACATCTCCCTACCGAGTTGCATTAAAATAATTTTCCAACCCGCCGGAACCCATTCGGTTTTTTTGATTTTTTTATAATCAAAAGAATTATCGAATTCCTTTATTTTTTTACACAATTTTTTCAGGGCTTCTGAGCCCTCGTGCCTTTGAATATAGGTAAAGTCGGTTTTAATGGCATCCCCTCTAATTTTTACGGGGATTTTTAAGTATTTTTTTATTTTCTCTTCTTTTATCATAATTTTGTTTACCAATTTTTCTTTTGGCTTAAAATCGGGCTCCAGTCGGGTAATTTCCCGAGCAATTTTTTCTCTCGGCTTTTTTCCTTCCGGGGACTCGACATATTTAGGGGCTTCCCAGATTTTTGAAAAAAATTAGCAGCCAGGCGAAAAATTATTTTTATCCCCCTCTTTTCTTTTTAAAAAAGAAACAAAAACTCGAGGAAGGAAAAATATTTGATTATAAGAATTTAAAATTTCTAAAAAGAAATTTTAAAATTAGGAAAATAATTTTTCTCAATGATTAAACATTACCTTTCTCGCTGACGCGAGTCAGCAGGCCCTATTTAATATCGGTTTTAAAAGTTACTCCTCGGACCTTTCTTTTGAGACTTTTTATTGTTTCCAGCTTAGTTTGTATTCATGATAGGGGTTCTTTTTGTGCAGGCATTTGGTTTCTTGGATAGTAATTGTCTTTCCCGGAAGAGTTAGTTCCGCGATTGCCTTGAAATAACCTTGAAAATACAGGCATAAGTCCGGGTGGCCTTGAAAGTTTTTAATTTGAAAAATTACGTATTGGTTTTTATTGTCAAATTTGATTGACTCGAATTTTCCGGGATAGTAGTGCTTGCCCCAATACTTTTTTCCTTCTTTAAAGGTTTTTTGTAGAGAAATAAAATACCTTAAAATTATTCGAACTAAAAAGGAGTTTCCCGGCGCGCCATGACCCATTTTAACAAGCTCTTTTGCTCCCCATCCAAATTGGTTTTTAATAACCTCCAAAGATATAATTCTCCACCACAAAGGATACCAATCCGTGGTTTTGATTTGGGAATAATTGTACTCGGGAATTATTTTTTGGATTTCTTTTTTTATTTTATTAGCCTCCTTTTTCCCTTTTTTGTTTTCTATATATTGGATATCAGTTTGAAAGATTACCCCCCGGGCTTTTCCCGAAATTTTTTTAATTTTTTTAATTTCTTTGGAGTTTAACATTTAGGCGGGGACGACTTGGATAGAGTTTAGTCCCAATTAATAGTAAATTCATGGTAATTATCTCCCCGGAAACTGCACTTAGTCTCCTCTACTTGGATATTTTTTCCTCTGGTGGTTAATTCGGCAATAGAATAGAAATAACCTTTATAGTAGTGACAAAGTATGGGGTG
>CAZXUK010000031.1:0-9967 GCA_964644045.1 uncultured Gammaproteobacteria bacterium | reverse complement strand
TGGGTAGGACATTTCTATTTCCCCCGGGTAGGACATTATCATTTCACTGGCACAGGAAAATTATCCGATAAAATTAAAACAACAATTCTTGATTTGACTTGACTTTTTTTAAAAAATATGATATGAAACAATATTAGCCAAGATCTTTTAACAAAAAGGAGGTGAGTAAAATGAGAAATTTCATGGGGGAGGTCCTGGTTAAGGATCTTCTCAAGCACAAAGTAATTAAAGAAAATCAGGGGGAAATTCTCATAGAGGCAATTGAGGATTTGAACCTCCAATTCAGCTTGGAAGAAAAGAAAGAATTCATCAACAAACTGAAAAATACCCCTCCCTCCACAGAGGAGGGATGGAGGAAAAAACTTCAAGCAAAAATGCTTGAAGAGATAGAAAGAATAGAGGAGGGAAAAAACGATCTCGATCTCATGGCGGCTACCGCCTTTGTCGAGATTGAATCCGAAATTTTTTCAGAAAAAGAAGAGATTCTTTTAAAAAAAATATATCTTTTTGCTCTCAGAAAAGCTCAAGAGAGAAAAAAGAAAAAAAAGAGCCCTTCGGCTCTATAAAAAAACCGCTTTTCAAACAAAAAAGCGGTTTTTTAACAAAATATTGATTTAACCTACCTTCTTATCTCTACTTTGATTATCAATACGCTGAACAAAATTTTGTTGCAATTCATTAATATCATATTGATCAATATTTTGCATAGGATAAGAAAATTTCTCTTTAATAAACTCCTCTTTAATTTTAAACAAATCTTCTCCTCCGCCCCTATCAAGAATCTTTTTTTTCATAAAATCCTCAAAATCCGATCCTCGTAATTTTTCTTCTTTGTCTTTTCTTTCATTTAATTCTTTTTTAACGGCCGGAATCACCAATTCCTGGAAAATCTCTTTTTCAGATCTTTTTCCTATTTTATCTCTTATTTTTTTTGCTATCTGAGGAGGAAGTTTAGAAGCTTGTTCTTCTGCTAAAGACTCTTCTCCTTCAGATATTTTTTTTTCAATTATATATCTTATTACTC
This sequence comes from uncultured Gammaproteobacteria bacterium, assembly GCA_964644045.1. Taxonomy (GTDB): domain Bacteria; phylum Patescibacteriota; class Patescibacteriia; order Patescibacteriales; family JAGXOH01; genus JAIOTG01. The sequence goes on along the minus strand of CAZXUK010000031.1, from coordinate 8,943 downwards.
TTTCCGGGAGCTGAAACAACTCTACCAACTCTTTCACTTGCGACTCTTTTTTATCTTTTTCTTCTAAATTTTTAGTTTCTTGAGAAAAATTACTTTCTTTTTTAGAATCATCTTTCGCTTCTTCTTTGTTTCCTTCCAAAATTTTTTCCTTTATTTTCTTAGAAACAATTTTACAAAGCTCGTTAAAAAGTTCTTTTCTCATTTCTTCTTCAAAAGTTTCCTGTTGTATTTTTTCATTCCCATCAGAATTAATTTTACTCTTTTCACGAGAATTATTAGAAGCGTTATGAACCATCTGAAGAAAATCTTCTCTTTTCAATTCTTCAAAATATTTTAAATCCCCCTTTTCCCCCATTTCTTCCAAAACACGCTTAAGATTTTTATGTTTATTTGGTATAAAATCTAATAAACTACCCGGGGAAGCGCTTTGATCAGCTTTTTGTTGAGGCCCTCCAGATATATTCTCGCGATCACTGTTATCATTTTTGTTTTCAGGATTAATAGGCATATTTTTTAAATTAAATATTATTTTAATGATTAATTCGAACTATTTTTAATATAAAACAAAAAACTCTGTTTTTCAAGTGCAGACTAATACACAAATTGTCAAATTAAAAAAAATAGGATATAATATTAAAAAATATTAAATAAAAAATGTTTCAAAATATTTTCAAACTAAAACAAACGGATCGAAATAAATTCTGTACTTATATTGTGGAATCCAGCGCTCCTCATGGAGATTTTTACTTTTTGGTTTGCCTCTCCGCCTTGATCGTGGCTCTGGGTTTAATGGCTGATAATATTATTTTGGTGATCGGGGGCATGGTAGTCGCTCCCATACTCTCTCCTATACTGGCTTTGGCTCTGGGGGTAGTGATAAATGACGGTAAAGTAATACTAAGATCTTTGAAAATTTTTGCCACTTCTTTCGGTTTGGTGTTGGCCCTTACTTTTGTGGCCGGAGTTTTTTTCTCCGGAACCATGGGAGAAATCAGTTTAATTAAAATCATGGAGCCCTCTTTATTCAATTTTTTTGTCTCTCTGGTGGCCGGTTTGGCTGCCAGCTATACCTGGGCCAAACCTAATCTGGACGAAACTCTACCCGGTATAGCCATTACCGTAACCCTGATTCCGCCCTTGGTGGCCGTGGGACTGGCTGTCTCCCACTTGGAGTGGGGACTCTCTCTTAATGCTCTAAAAACTTTTCTTTTGAACTCTTTGGGGGTAATAGCTTCCAGTCTGATTATTTTTTCCTTAATGGATTTTTATAAAGCCAAAAAGAAATTAGTGGAAGAAGTAAAACAAGAAGAAAAACAAATGAAAGCGAATAAAAAAAAGAGTCAAAAAGAAAACGGTAAAAAATAATATGGACAATTTAGGCCAAATAAAAAAAAACATAGCTAAGGCTATTAACCAAAATCTGGGTAAAAATTTGGTCAACCAAGAGGCCATAGTTTATCCGCCTGAGAAAAATATGGGAGATTTAAGTCTCCCTTGTTTTAATTTGGCCAAAACCCTTAAGAAAAATCCGGCTCAAATTGCGGAAGAACTAAAAAAACAATTAAAGGCAGAGGAATATATCGCCCATATAGAAAATACGGGAGCTTATCTAAATTTTTTCCTAAATAAAACTTTTTTAACTCAACAAATAATAGAGGCTATTTTGGAAAATAAACACTATCCGGAGGTAAAAGATAAAAAAGAAAAAATTTTAATAGAATATTCCAATGTTAACACTCATAAAGAATATCATGTGGGACACTTGCGCAATATTTGTTTAGGAGAAGCGGTAAAAAGGATCTTAAATGCCAATAACCAACAAGCCGTTCCTTTATCTTATTTAAATGATTTCGGCATCCATACAGCCAAAACCATCTGGTACCTGCAAAAACTATACCAAGGAGAAAAAAACGAAAACCTGTTAAAACTTTTAAAACCTTTTATTAAAGACGGGGAAGAAGAAAAAACTTTTTCCCAAATTTTGGCCGGCCTACCTCAAGAAAAAAAAGGTTTTGCCTTGGGAAAAATCTACTCTGAAGCCGCCCGGGCCAGCAAAGGCAACCCGGAAGCAGAGGCGGAAATTAAAAAAATAATGCGAAAAATAGAAAGCCGCAAAAACAAGGAATACAAGCTTTGGCAGAAAACCCGGGAGTGGAGCTTAAAAGAATTTGCCAAAATTTACGCGGATCTGGGGGTAAAATTTGAAAAAACCTTTTATGAAAGCGATTTAATAAAAAAAGGAGAGAAAATGGTGAACAAATTACTGGCGAAAGGAATTTTGGAAAAAAGCCAAGGAGCCGTAATCGCTAATTTGGAAAAATATAATCTGGGAGTTCTTATTTTTATCCGCTCTGACGGCACTAAAACCTATCCTGTGGCTGATCTGCCCCTGGCCCAAACCAAATTAAAAAAATATAAACCGGACAAATCCATTTATGTGGTGGACAATCGCCAAGAATTATATTTTAAACAATTATTCAAAATTTTGGAGTTAATGGGATATGAACAAAAAATGATTCACCTAAGCTATGATTTTGTTAAGCTCCCCGGAGGCATGATGTCTTCCCGCTCCGGCAATGTAATTACCTATACTGAGCTAAAAGAAGAAGTGGTAAAAAGAGCAAAAAAAGAAATAGAGCAAAGACACCCGGACTGGGCAGGAGAGAAAATAATCTCTCAAGCCCAAATTATAGGACTGGGAGCTATTAAATTTGAAATGCTTAAAGTTAACTCGCAAAACATTATTACTTTTGATATTGATAAATCTTTAAGTTTTGAAGGTTTTACTTCCGCTTACATACAATACACCTTTGCCCGCATCAATAGTATTATTAAAAAATCAGGGGAAGAAAAAAGCTCTTACAATCCGGAAAAATTGACTGAGGAGAAGGAGCAAGACCTGATATTTAAATTAGCCCTTTATCCGGAAATTGTGGAAAAAGCGGGGAAAAAGTATGATCCCAGTGAGATAGCCAAATATCTTTTTGAGCTGGCGCAAAAATTCAATGACTACTACCACTCTGTGCCGGTGTTAAAAGCGGAAGAAGAGACTAAAACAGCCCGCTTAAAACTTTTACAAGCCACGCAAACCATAATTAAAAAAGGTCTGGCTTTATTAGCCATAGAAGTAATGGAGGAGATGTAGGCTAAATTATTTTCCTTTGATTGCCTTTTTTCTTTTTACTAAAAAATATTATTGGGCCAAAAACTTAACTATAATTTCTCTTTCCCTGGGCCTTTCATCAAAATCCAACAAAACAATCTGCTGCCAAGTTCCTAAAATCAGCCTCCCCTCTTCCACGGGCACGCTAAAATCAGTGCCTATAAAGGCGGATTTAAGGTGCGCGGCTCCGTTGTGGTCGCCCCAAGTTTTGTGGTGTTCATAATCGGCCTCTTCAGGAGCGAACTTTTCCAAAAGTTCATCCATATCCTTCTCCAATCCCGGCTCGTATTCAATAGAGGTAATAGCTGCGGTAGAACCATTAACAAACACCAGGGCTACCCCTTCTTTAGTTCCGCTTTCATTTAAAGCTTGAGTCACCTGATCGGTAATGTTTATCATGTCATTATGCCCTTTAGTGGAAACTCTAAACCTCATAATAATTGCTTAAGAGTTATTTTTCTTGTTGCGAAAAAAACGGCTCTTTCCCCGATTCCAAGTGTGTTTCCATCTTTTTACCATCTGATTTCTCAAATTACGAACACTGACCGGGGTCCTAAAAGTGGTTCTGCCCGATTTTTTTCCTAAATCAGAATGTTTTTTCATAATGTAAAAATTCCTTTAATTTTAAAGCGTTATCCACGGCATAACCGTGGCTGTCATTATTAAAATAAACATAAATTCGCTTAACTTTTTTACCCCAATCTTTTAATTTGTCCGCCCATTCCTTTAGTTGTTTATCATTATATTTGGAATCATACAAACCTTCGGGGCCGTGAAGACGCAAATAAACAAAATCGGCAGTAATCCTCTCCTCGGTGGGCCACTCCGGCGTATCCGATATTACCAAGCCGCAATTGTATTCTTCCATTATTTTATATATCTTCTCATTCAGCCAAGTTTCATTTCGGGGCTCAAAGGCGATTTTGTATTTTTGAGGGATAACTTGTAATAAACTACGCAATTTCTCGGAGTTGGCTTTCAGATTGCCCGGAATCTGAACCAAAACAGGGCCCAATTTATCCTGTAAATGATCAACATTTTTAATAAAATTATTCCAAATCTCTTCACAATTGTTAAGTTTTTTTATATGAGTCAAATATTTGGAAATTTTGACACTAAAATGAAAATCCCCGGACTTGACCTGCTCCCGCCAATTAGCGTAAGTCTCGGCTCGAATTTGATGATAAAAACTGGCATTAAGTTCCACAGTGTCAAAATATTGACTGTAATAATCCAACCAGTCGGTTTGCTTGATGTTTTCGGGATAAAATTTCCCCTTCCAGTCTTGATAAGACCAGCCCGAAGTACCGACGTAAAAAATTTTTTTGTTTGGGGAATTCATAACTACTTTTAGTATAACAAAATAATCCGGAAATAGGCAATTGACCTTCCTGGAACCGAATAGTATAATAAAAGAAAAAAATAATATGATCAATTTTCTACATAATTTTAACCCTCAACCCCTGTTTTTCTCTTGGGGAGGTATAGAAATATACTGGTACGGCTTTTTTATAGTTACGGGAATTATAGCCGGGTTGATCACTACTTTGATCCTGGCCAATTATTACGATATTTCTCGGGACACAATTTTCGATCTTGCCTTTTGGTTGATTATAGCCGGAATTGTGGGAGCCAGGATCTGTCATATCCTCTTGGCATTTGATTATTATTGGGGCCACCCCGAAGATATTATTAAAGTTTGGCAGGGAGGCCTGGCTATCCACGGAGCTATAATTGCGGGAATTATAGTGTTGCTTGTCTATGCCGGCAAAAAAAATATTTTTAGAGAAGAAAAAAAAGCAAATTTAAAAAATTTTTGGCTTTTGGCCGCTTTATTGGCGCCGGCCCTGGCCTTGGCTCAAGCCATAGGCAGATGGGGAAATTATTTTAATCAGGAATTATTCGGCAAACCGACGAATTTACCCTGGGGAATTCCTATCAATATTATGAACAGACCCGTGGAATTTATAAGCTCGGAGTATTTTCATCCCGCTTTTTTATATGAATCCCTGGGAAGCCTATTAATCTTTTTAATTTTAATAGGTCTGCATGCGTGGTACCTGAAAAAGAAAAAACAAAGCTATGAGTTTTTTTTGATTGCCTACGCTATTCTTTATTCTGTCCTGCGCTTTGCCACGGAAATGATTAGAATTGACCCCACTCCGGAACTTTTGGGTTTGCGTTTCCCGCAAATTATTAGTATAGTAATAATTGTGTTAGCTCTAATCTTGACTATTCCGCAAATAAAAAGTAAAATCACTTAAAACAGAATAGAAATTTTTACATTGCTTAATTAAAGGCAATTTTATTTTTGCAAATACAAAGAAATTAATTTTACAGTTTCAAATTAATTATTTACAATTAAATCTAAAATCATAAATCAAATCTTAAAACCAAAAATGAAAATGCGGGTATCGTATAATGGCTTATTATGTCAGCCTTCCAAGCTGAAGATGCGGGTTCGATTCCCGCTGCCCGCACATATAGAAAAGTCCCCATAAGGGGGCTTTTTTATATGAGTGATGTAGTAGGATGAAAACCCGCTGGTGAGATTTTTATCCTGCACAGGAACGACAGCGACTTGTGCAGGGCCCGCTGCCCGCACCATAATAAAAAGTCGGCCTTGTGCCGGCCTTTTGTTATGATGTAGGTAGTGGAGTGAGAACCCGTTGAAAATATCAAAAAAACATGAAAACACTAGAACATGAAAACAATAAAGCAATGAAACACAAAAACAATGTAACAATTTATAGAGATAGCTAAAGCCAAAACCTTTTCCGAATAAAGTGAAAACTAAAATATTAAATATAAAAAACGGCTTGCGGAAAAAACTCGCAAGCCGTGCGTGTTAGTGTTGTTTTTGAAAGTTCATTTTATCCTTTCTCAAACACTTCCATAACCTGAGAAGAAATTTTGTAACTTCTTTCAGGGGTTTCCACTACCGGACCGCGGCGAACAAAGATCTGCTCGCCCGGATCCAACTTTTCCAAGTCGGCCTTGAATTTTTCCAAGGCATCGTCAAAGAAATACAGTCCGCCGGAAGCCAGACAGTTGATCTTTTCTTTGTTTTTGCAGCCCAACACTTGAAAGAATTTAGGGTCATCTACATCGCCACAAGGAACTTCCCGAATCTCCGCCTTCTTGCCGCACTTGAGGTGGGTGATCTTTAGATCATCACCGCTCCCCTCGACCCAAAAACTCGGATTTCTTTTTTTCTCCATTACTCCCTCCTTTTTACTCCGTAAATTCAAACTTTAAGGTATCTCCGCTACTTATCCTGACATCAACCTTAAGACCGTACGACCAGGCTATAAATCTGGCCGAGTTAATGCAGTCGCCGTAGCCGTTCAGGTCCGGGATGCAGAATTTATCATCGTCCCCGGAAAAAACCCGGATACCGTTCTCGTCAAAAAGAGACGCGGTTCTGTCCTTGAGGTTCAATGACAAGATCCAGCCCGGAGAAAGTCTTGTTTCTTTCCCTTTCTGTTTACGAGCATACTTGCCCTCCTTTGCTTGAAAATATATGTTTATGTCGGATTTTAAGGTGCGTGTCGTCACTGCAATAAACAATTATTGCTTAAAAAAAACAAAAAGTCAATAAAACATGAAAACACTAGAACATGAAAACAATAAAACAATTTGGCAATGGAGCAATGAAACATGAAAACAATGAAGCAATGGAGCAATGCAATTTATAGAAATATCTCTAGAGATTATTTTCTTATTGCGGACCGTAAGCCCCGCCCCTCGCGAAGGACGGGGCAAGGGATTCGCCCAACATTTAAACTAATAAACGAAAGTAGTGTGTGGTGGACCGTGCGGGATTCGAAGGGGCGGAAGCCCCACGACCGAACCCTTTAAAAACGACAAAACATTCTTCACAAATATTCTCTTTTAGCTACATAAATTCCGAGATTATCAGTTTATTGTGGACCGTAAGGGATTCGAACCCTTGGCCTCTCACATGCGACGCGAGCGCTCTGGCCAGCTGAGCTAACGGCCCATAGAATAAATATGTTACTTTAATCAAATTTCGTTCTAGTTATTTTCGTCTTTTAACTATCGATGAACCTCGCCGCTCGAAAACGGCGGGGTAACGGCCCACGTTCTCATTTATGATTTTTGGTTTATGACTTATAATTTTAGATTGAAAAATAAATCATCAAATCTGAAATCACTAAATCATAAATGAGGATGTGCACCCTGTAGGATTTGAACCTACGGCCTCTGCCGTGTGAAGGCAGCGCTCTAACCCCTGAGCTAAAGGTGCTTATTTAAAACAAACAAGAGGGCTCACTAAAAGCGAACCCTCTGATATTGTATACATTTTTAAAAAATTTATCAACGCGTAGCCCCGGAATAAGTTATCGCTTGCATCACATTCCAATCCCGGGTAGTTTCCGGAGTTTTATCAAAAATACTTTTAAATATTTTGATTCCCGCTTTCTCGCTTTCCAGATTCCTATTCTCCGCTCTCTGCCTTAAGCCATAAGCCATAATTTTTATAGCGGCATCGTCTTTGGGATTGTCAAAATCAGGGTGTCTGTTATAAATAGTTTTGAACTTCTCAATAGCCCTATTTTCCGCTTCCTGGTTAACCCGGGTTGGCCAACGGCCATTAGCGATTTTTATAACATCAGTCAAATCTTCTTGATCTTGGGGTAACTTATTGAAAGCGGCTTTGAAAGAATGCATAACCGCCGCTCTTTCTCCTTCTCCCAATTTTTTAGTATTTTCATCAACTCCGTAAGTAATAAAATTGTTTATAGCTTCTTTCATCCGGGAAGTAAGCGCGGACAAATCGGAAACCAGAGATTGCAAATATTTAATTTCATTTTTTTGTTCTTGAACCACATCTCTCAATTCCTTTAATTCAGATAAAATATCATCTAATTTATTCTCACTAAGCAACTCGGCCTTTTCTTCAATCTCTTTAATGGCCTCTGAAGATTGATCAGTGAGATCAACTTTTATTTGATTACTGTATACTCCGCATTTTCCTCCCAAATACTCGCAAACCCGCGCATAATAAACTCCTTCCCCGTCAAAAGTTTCCAAAGTGTCTGCTCTTTTATTAGGATCGGAATAATAATGATATTTATCATTTTCGCCCAAGGGATAAGTGGGATAGGAATCTTTAGACCAAACCACTTTAAATCCCTTCTCACTATAGCCATCAACCTTCCAGCTTATCTTTTTCTCTCCCTCGGAATAAAGTTTAATACTTTTTACCTCTTTTTCCGTGGTGGCCTCTGAAGATTGATCAGTGAGATCAACTTTTATTTGATTACTGTATACTCCGCATTTTCCTCCCAAATACTCGCAAACCCGCGCATAATAAACTCCTTCCCCGTCAAAAGTTTCCAAAGTGTCTGCTCTTTTATTAGGATCGGAATAATAATGATATTTATCATTTTCGCCCAAAGGGTAAGTGGGATAGGGGTCTTTAGACCAAACCACTTTAAATCCTTTGGAAGAATAGCCATTTACAGTCCAAGCAATATCTTTTTCCCCGGTTGAAGATAAAGTAATAGAGGTGACAGAACTTTCCGCAGTGTTAGATTCGGTAGAATGAACAGCTTTAGCCAGATTAACACTAAAAACAAAAGAAAAAACCACCCCCAAAATCAAGGCGCTGGAAAAAATTTTTTTAGTCATATTTTTTTATTTAGTTTATTAACTACTTAAATTATATCATTAATTTTAAAAATTACCAATGTTTCAAATGTAAAGGGGAAATAGAAATGTCCTACTTTGGGTGATTTAGAAATGTCCTACTT
>CAZXUK010000030.1:0-10880 GCA_964644045.1 uncultured Gammaproteobacteria bacterium | reverse complement strand
AGACGGCAATGATTACTTTTACAAGATCTATGTGGCTGACCTGGATGACGACAATGGAGAGGACAGGACAGAAAGCAATGCCACCTCTACCTTTACTAAAGATTACATCCCTAATGCCGTAGCCGGTTTCTCGGCGACGGCCAATAGTGATTCCCAAATTGATTTAAGCTGGACGGCCAATTCCGATCCCTCCTATGCCTTCAGCCAATATAAAATCTATCGAAACAGAAACGGCGGAGTTAATACTTCTGACACCCTGATAACCACCATTAATACCCAAGGAACCGCCAGTTTCTCCGATTCCGGAATACCTTCGGGCACTCAATATTATTACAAAATCTATACCTTGGACAATAATGATGACGACGGAGCGGATATAGTGGGAAGCAGTGAAGCAAGCGCTACAACCGATGGCTCCGGTGGCGGAACCACCGGCGGAGGTGGCGGAGGTGGCTCCTATACTCCTACAGAGGAAGAGGAAGAAGAGCCCGATACCGGAACCACTACCGAGGATTTTACTGTTTTAAGTCCGGAGATGGAGGTACAAACCAGAACTTATACTTATAGGGAAAATGGTATTATAATTAGAAAAACAAAAGAAGCATCCATTACTTTGAGAAAAACAGGCACCTCCTCTGTGGGTAGATCTCAAACCATTTCATTAACGCCTCATTCATTGGCCAATGTGAACGAAATAGAATTTTATCTTAGTAAGGAATTAATAAACAGTTTAAGTTTGGTAAACGGGGCGACTAATACTGTGGAAGTAAAAATAAGTTCTCATGAGGCCTCTTCGGAGCAAAAAACATATTCAGCCCGAAACGGTAAATTTATGATCGGTTTTGATGTTTTTCAGGTCAGCATCTCTGTTAACGGAGAAGATATAAAAAAACTGCCTTTTGCTTCCAGTTTAAAATTTGATATTTCCGGCGTGGAAAAAAGAGAAGGGTTAAAAGCTTATTATTATGATACTACTAATAAAAAATGGGTTTTAGCCGGAAACGGAGGTAAAATTAACGGAAATGAATTTGAAATACAATTATTACACCTAACAGATTTTTCTTTGATGAGGCCGGAGACAGCCTTGTCGGAAACCGAGATCGATGAAAATTTGGAATTAAAATGGCAACAAATATTAAACGACGCCAAAACTGTGGTAGACAGTGGTAGCGATGTAAACAAAATAGTTTCTTATAATGGTAAAACGAGAGATCTTGAGTCTGAAAATCAAGTTAAAGAAAGATATACTAATTCTTTGGCCACCGGTAGTGATCTAAGTGAATTTCAATTAACATCTCTAAATAATTTTATAGTTTATGGAACCAAGAGTACTCAAGATTTAGGAAAAGGAGAGAGAGCCGGAACCATTAATTCTTATAAAGCGGCTTTTGGACATTTGCCGGTTACGGAAAATGAGTGGAAGGATTGTATAGCTATTGGAAACGGAAGATGGCCGGGAGAGAAAAGCGTGGAAGCGGAAGAAAATGCCAAACAAAAATTTCGAGAAATTTATTTACGAGAACCCGATATGTCTAATTCTTATGATGATGCAGCTGTAACTGTGATGGCTTACGGGCTAAGACCGGAAAATAGGAGTATGGAAAGTGAAGCGCAAGCCATAAAAATATTCAGAGGTATTTTTGATAAAGATCCGGAGACTGCCACGGATTGGGATAGTGTCAGGGCTATAGCTTATTCCGGAGCTACCAGAGAAGGAGATTTGGAAAGCGAGCCCCCAGAAAGTTCTTCTGATAATTTACCCGATGCGGATAATGATGGTTTATCTGATGCTGAAGAAGAAGAATGGGGAACAGATCCCAATAATCCGGACACTGATGGAGACGGTTATAATGACGGATTAGAAGTAAATAGCGGATATAATCCTTTAGGAGAAGGTAAGGATTCAGACAGGGATGGTATTAGTGATGGCCGAGAAATAGAATTGGGACTCAACCCCAATGATGCCGACACTGATGGAGATGGATATAGCGACGGAGAAGAACTGAATAGCGGATATAATCCTTTGGGAAGCGGAAAAGACAGTGATGGCGATATGTTAAGCGATGAAGCTGAAAATGCTTGGGGAACAGATCCTGATAATCCGGATACTGACGGAGATGGATATTTGGATGGAGTGGAAGTTAGCAATGGTCATGACCCTTTGGAATAAACACTTAATTTAATTTATTCTTTTCTAAAAGACTTGCCTTAAAAGGGCAAGTCTTTTAATATTTATATATAATAAAATTGAAACGAGAATAAAATATTATGAAAATATTAATTACCGGAGGAGCCGGTTTTATCGGTTCTAACTTAACCAAGCAATTATTAAATAGAGGCGATGAGGTTGTTATAGTTGATAATTTTAATGATTATTACGATCCCGAGCTAAAAAGAGACAGAGTTAAAAGCATTTTAGACGGATGTGATTTCGGCTTATGGGAAGCGGATATTAGAGATTATAGCGGTCTGGAAGAAACTTTTAAAAAAGAAAAACCGCAAAAAATTGTCCATTTGGCCGCTATGGCGGGAGTGAGGAATTCGCTTTTAAATCCCCTGCTTTATGAAGAAGTAAATGTTAAAGGGACTACAAATTTGTTGGATTTGAGCGTAAAATACGGAATAGAGAATTTTGTTTATGCCTCTTCCTCCTCTGTTTACGGAAATAATAAAAAAATACCTTTTTCCGAAGAGGATAGCGTTGATACCCCCATATCTCCTTATGCCTCCACTAAAAAAGCCACCGAATTAATGGCCCATGTTTATAGTCATATTCATAACTTAAATACGACCGGTCTTAGATATTTTACGGTTTATGGACCCTGGGGTAGGCCGGATATGGCTTTGTTTAAATTCACTAAGAATATTTTGGAAGACAAGCCGATTGAAGTTTATAATTACGGAAAAATGAGTCGAAATTTTACTTATGTGGATGATATAGTAACCGGCACCATAACTGTTCTGGATGCCAATTTAAAATACGAGATTATGAATATCGGAGGAGATAGAGAGGAAACTCTTTTGAGATTTATAGAGGTTATTGAAAATAATATTGGTAGAAAAGCGAAAAAGAAGATGATGCCCATTCAGCCCGGGGATGTTCCTTCTACGGTGGCAGATATTTCCAAGTTGAGAAAATTGGGATGGAGGCCCACCACTCGGATTGAAGAAGGAGTGAAAAATTTTGTGGAGTGGTACAGAAATTATTATCAAATTTAATTTTTGGTATATTCGCATTCTTTATTACTGCATTTTATATCCCCGTTTTTTATTTCTACCAAAAGAGATTTGCATTGCGGGCATTTCTCTCCCGTGGGTTTGCCGAAATAAGCATTCTTGCAATCGGGATAATTGTCGCAGGCGTAAAAAACACCTCTTTTACTTCTTTTTTGCACAATTTCTCCTTTCTCGCATTTGGGGCATTTTATTCCGGTGGAATTTTTGTTTTCCTCAATGGATTTAATATTCCGGCATTTGGGGTAAGCGCTACAAGCCAAAAAAGGGCCGAATTTTCCGTTTTTAATAACCATATCCGCTCCGCATTTGTCGCATTTTTCTCCTTGATATTTTTTTTGTAATTTTTCAATTTCCTCTAATTGTTTTTTATCTTCTTCGGTTTGGTTTAAGGGTTTGATGTTTTTACAGTCCGGAAAACCGCTGCAAGCTAAAAATTTTCCGAAACGACCGGTTTTAATAACCATATCCGCTCCGCATTTGTCGCATTTTTCCTTTGTTTTTTCTTCGGGCATAATATCTTGTTTATTTATTTCTTCATATTTATTTTCCAAATTTTGATGAAAAGGTTCATAGAATTCTTTTATAACTTTTTTCCAATTTTTTTCCCCGTAAGCGATTTTATCCAGGTCATTTTCAATCTCTGCGGTGAATTTGTAATCTATTATCCGCGGAAAATGTTTTATTAGAAGATCATTGACCACCCGGGCTATATCAGTGGGCGCTAATTTTTTATTTTCATCCCGATTTATATAATTTCGGGCGATAATGGTGGAAATAGTGGGGGCGTAAGTAGAGGGGCGGCCGATTCCGTGTTTTTCCAGTTCTTTTACTAAGCCGGCATCCGAATAGCGGCCCGGCGGCTGGGTAAAGTGTTGCTCCGGTTTTATCTTTTTTAAATTGATACCCTCTCCCTGTTTTAGCTCCGGAAGCTCCAATTCCTTGCTTTTTTCCGGATATATTTTTAAATAGCCTGGAAAATTTAAAATTTGACCGTTCACCCTGAATTCATAAGGAGTATTCTCAGCCTCAATATCTATGGCAGTGGTGTTCAAGATCGCCGAGGGCATTTGTCCGGCCAAAGCTCTTTGCCAGATCAATTTATACAATTTGTATTGATTGTTATTTAAAGAATTTTTTAAAACTTCAGGGCTTCGGAAGGCGCCGGTGGGGCGAATAGCTTCATGGGCTTCTTGAGCTCCTTTGGTTTTAGTTTTAAAAAATTTGGGTTTTTCCAAAGAATATTCTTTACCCACTTTTTCTTTTAAGTACTTCTGGGTTTCTTCTAAAAATTTTGGAGAAAGATTTAAAGAATCTGTTCTCATATAAGTAATCAGACCTACTTGTCCTTCCCCTTTTATGTTTATACCTTCGTATAATTGTTGGGCCGTTATCATTGTTTGTTTGGCGCTGAAGCCGAACCAGCGATTAGCGGTTTGTTGAAGGGTGGAAGTAGTGAAAGGAGCGGGGGGATTTTTGCGTGTTTCTTTTTTATTTATTTTTGCGACCTTATAAGAAGCCCCTTCTAATTTTTTTAAAATGTTTTTAGTTTCGGATTCATTTTTTATCTCCAGTTTATCTATAGTTGTTCCATTTTTTTTATTCAGCTTAGCTTCAAATCCTTTTTTATTTTCTTTACTCTCAAAATCCGCTTTAATAGTCCAATATTCCTCCGGCTTAAAATTTTCTATTTCTTTTTCTCTTTCTATGATCAGGCGAACAGCTACGCTTTGAACGCGTCCGGCGGAAAGGCCCTTGGTCACTTTTTTCCATAAAAAAGGGGATAGCTCATACCCCACCAATCTATCCAATATTCTTCTGGCCTGTTGAGCCTCAACCAATTTTAAATCTATGCTCCGTGGAGTTTTTAAAGCTTCCTTTACGGCTTCTTCGGTTATTTCATGAAAAACTATTCTTTTTACCTTTTCTTTTTTTAATTCCAGAGCTTTGCTTAAATGCCAAGCAATCGCCTCTCCCTCTCTATCTTCATCACTGGCCAAAATTATATTATCCGCCCTTTTAGCTTCTTTTTTTAAATAGTTGACGGTTTTGCGAGAAGCGGTGGGGATCACATATCGGGGTTCAAAATTGTTTTCTGTATCTATTCCCATTTTCCCCTTGGGAAGATCTCTTATATGCCCATAAGAAGATTCTGTTTGAAAATCAGAGCCCAAAAATTTGTTTATGGTTTTGGCTTTGGTGGGCGATTCTACTATTACTAAATCCATATTTAAAAATTAAACATTAATTTTTTATATATTTATTTTCCCCGAGGTTATAAATCAAACCTTTTAATTCCATTGAGCTCAAAAGACTATTCACTTCAGATATATTTAAATTGTTTTGTCGACTGATCTGGTTTATATGGCAAGGTTCTTTTGATATTTGGGAAAGTATTTTTTTTTCTTTTTCTGAGAGATTAATTTCAGCTTGTTTATTATTAATAGCCGATTTTTCTTTTTTAGTCAAATCAAGTGTTTTTCCTATTTCTTCTTCCGAGTCTATTAAATAAGCCCCTTGTTTAATTAATTGATTGGCTCCCTGAGAGGCACTGGAAAAAATATTTCCGGGCAAGGCCATTACTTCCCGATTTTGTTCCAGGGCATAGCGAGCCGTGATTAAAGCTCCGGATCTTTTAGCCGCTTCCACTATCCACACGCCCTTGCTTATTCCGGAGATGATCCTGTTCCGTTGCGGAAAGTGATGTTTTAGAGCCGGAACTCCGGGAGGAAATTCTGATAACAACAAACCGTTTTGTTTAATTATTTTCTGGGCCAAGGATTGATTGCTGGCCGGATAAATGTTTTTTTGATTGAGTCCGGAGCCCAAAACGGCAATGGTTTTTTCGTTTTGTTCTAAGGCGACTTGGTGAGCTTTGGCGTCTATACCCAAAGCCAAACCGCTGACAATGTTAATTTGATAATTATTTAGTAATTTTTTACCTATTACCTCCAAGGATTTTTGTCCGTAAGAAGTACACTTTCGAGACCCCACGATCGCCAAAGAGTCTGATTTGAGTAGTTTTATATTTCCTTTGTAATAAAGAGCCAAAGGAGGAGCATAAATTTCTTTTAACCAGGAAGGGTATTCCTCATCTTTAAAACTGATTATTTGTATGTTTTCTTTTTTCAATTTTTCCCAAGCAAGATCCGGATTAATTTTTTTCCTTGCCTCGATAAAGGATAAAGCGGTTTCTCTCTTTATTCCGGCTTTAATTAAGCTTTCGCTTTTGGCTTTCCAAATTTCTCGAGGAGAAGAAAATCGATTCCAAATTTTTCTCAAGCTTACGGGGCCAAAAGCGGGAAAATAATTTAGGGCCAATAGATACTTATAAAAATTTATATCTCTTGACATAATTATATAATTATGTTAATATAAAAAGTTATATTAAAGTGTTTTTTCAAGACATTCAAGACATTTTTCAAGATAATAGCATTTTTAAAAATAAATTTCAAAAATGGTTTCCGATCTGCTTCCTAGAAGTTTTGGTATTACCAGCTACCCTCCTGGCTCGGTCTTACCTTAAAGGGAATCCTTGGCTTCTAGGTAGCAAATCGGAAACCATTTATATATAAAAAAGCCGTTTTTTTAAAAAGCGGCTTTTTAAAATTCTTTTTTTCTGATTTTTTTGATCGTTTTTTTTAAAATTTCTTTTTCCCGAGTTTTCAGCTTTTGTAAGACGTGTTTTTCCGTTGAATTCTTTAACCCCGGAGAAGATGCGCCTATTCTTATCCTTTTAAAATTTTTGGTTTTTAAGTGGTCAATAATTGATTGCACTCCTTTATGCCCCGCGCTTCCGGAATTAATAGAGATTTTATATTCTCCCAAAGGGATATCCAGATCATCATGGACCACAGTTAAAACCTCGGAAAGATCAGAATTTTTATTATAACCAAATATTTTTTTGGGGAGCAATTTATAGTAAGATAAAATATTTTTAACCGCCCAACCGGAATTGTTCATATAGGTTAAAGGTTTAACCAAAAAGATCCTCTCTTTTTTTGCCATCAAAGAAGCGAATTTTTTATTTTGGCTCCAATTTAAGTTTTCTTCTTCTGCCCAATCTTCCAAAAACAAAAAACCGGCGTTGTGTCTGGTTTGTTTATATTTTTCACCCGGATTTCCCAGGCCGATTATGATTTTCATATTTATTTTTGAATGTAAATTTTTATGGGAGTGGCCGAGAAGCCAAACTTTTCCCTGAGTTGGTTTTTAATAAAATTAATATAAGAAGTGTGAAGGGTGTCTTTACTCCCTATTTTAAGGCAAAATTCCGGAGGATTGACCCCGGTTTGATTTATTTTATAAATATATGGAGCTTTTATACCTTTTGCTTTGGCCGGGGGGTGAAGTTTGACCACGCGATTTAAAAATTTGTCTAATTGAGATTGGCTTAATTCTCTATGGCGTTCTTGGTGGGATTGAATTATTGAATCCAATATTTTATTTACTTTGCGTCCGGTTTGTGCGGAGACAAAATGTATGGGAGCCCAAGAGGCGAAAGGAAATTTTCTGTTTATATAAAGGGTGAATTCCTTAGTGTTTTTTTCCTTTATTAAATCCCATTTATTGGCTATAATAATTACGCTTTTACCTCTATTGGTTATTTCTTCTACTAAGCGGCAATCCTGGTGAGTAATTCCTTCGGCAATATCTATAATCAAAAGGGCTATCAGGGATTTTTTTAAAGAAGCCAGAGATTTTTTAATTCCCAAGTTTTCCAAACTCTTGGTTTTTGTACCCTTGCGGCTGATTCCGGCTGTATCTATTAAGGCAATGGTTTTTTCCTTGTAGACTATTTCCGTATTTTGGGGTTCGCGAGTAGTGTGAGGCACATCGCTAACAATTACTTTTTCTTCTCCCAAGATGGAATTAAGCAGGGAAGATTTGCCCACATTGGGTTTTCCTATTATACAAACCGGGATATTTTCTTTTTTTGTTTCTATTTCTTGTTTTTTGCCCCCTTTAATTTTTTTAACTATAAGATCAAGCAAGTCTCCTGTACCCGAGCCGGTAATGACCGAAACAGGGGCAGGATTTCCCAATCCCAACTTATTAAACTCGGCAATTTCCGGATGATATTTAATGTCATCTACCTTGTTGACCACCAAGAGAATGTTTTTTTTATCTATTTTTTTAAGGTATTGAGCCATTTGTTCATCTTGAGGGAGCAGACCGGTTTTAACATCTACCAAAAAAATAATCAGATCGCTGTTTTTGATAAAATTCAAGGCCTGTTTTTGTATTTTTTGTTCCAAAGATTCTTGATTTTTCGGAGGGCGAGAGAATAATTTTCCCGAGTTTTCATCAATTACTCCCCCGGTATCCACTAATTCTAATTTTTTTCCTCTCCAGGTTACTTCCCCCACATTACTGTCGCGGGTAGTTCCTTCTGTTTTTGAGGTCAGAGCTTGATTGGACTCGGTTAAACGATTAAAAAGAGTAGATTTACCTACATTGGTTCTTCCGAATATTGCCACTTGATATAAAGTTTTCTTCTTCTCCATTTTTTTAATAAAGGAAAAATTTTATTTTTCTTTTTTGTTTTGTCCTAAAATTAAAAGAAAATCCGGTTTTTGGGGATTTTCTTCCCCCTTTAAGTCTTTTTTAATATTTTCCTTTAGCCATTCCGGAATAGTAAAAGAAACATTGGCATTGGTTTTTTCTTTAAGAAGTTTCAGGGCCTCTATTTTATTTCCGAAAGTAAGATCATAAATAACCGATTTTTGAAAATTCTTTTTTTCGCTGTTTCCGATTCTGATTATTTCAAAGCCGTATTTTTTCAAGTCTACCGCCTTTCTACCCGCCAATCCGTTTGTCCAGGTTCCGTTCCTTATTTCTAAGTTTGCTTCTACGGACGGAATTTGTTTGGAATTTTGATCGTTTTTTTGGCTGGAAAAAATATTTTGAACCAAGTATTTTATTTCTCCGTAATCTCCGCCCCTGGGAAGAAGTATATATCCGGTAGAAGTGGAAAAATAACTGGTTAAAAGACCACTGGGACTGTCATCCAGAACTTCCTGATAAATTTTGTTTTTATCCACTTTTTTGCCCAGTTTCCAGAATTTAATTATTTCCCAGATTTGCATATTGGTTCTGATATGATCTTTTAATTCTTTCATTATTCCGGAAATTAAGGCCGGCTTTAAGACTAAACTGGTGGATTCGAATTTTCTTTTGGTCGCTTCCAAAACTTTTTGTTGTCGGCGGGCGCGAGCAAAATCCGATCCTTGAGAACCCCCGGCATGCCGGGAGCGGGCATATTTTAAAGCTAATTCTCCATCCATTTTTTGCCACCCTTTTTCAATATGAAGGTGTTCAAATCTGGAATTATAGTTTTCCGCTTTTTCTCTTCCCATTATGGGATATTTATAATCATCCAAAGTTTCTTCCACATAAACTCTAATACCACCCAGTTCATTAATTATATTAATAAAACCCTGAAAATCCACCCGGGCATAATAGTGGATAGGGATATCCAATAAATTGCTTAGGGCTTGCCGAGTAGCTTCTCCTCCACTGCCTTTTTCTTCAAGTTCCGCATAAGCATTAATACTGTTTATTTTTAATTTTCCCCTGCCTTCCACGGGAACATTTAGATCTCGAGGGATAGAAAGGAGAGCCACCTCCTGGGTAGAGGGTTTTAAGCTGGCTAATATTATAGTGTCGGTAAGATATCCTCCTTCGTGTTTTTTGCCTCCCATTCCCAGAAGCAATACATTTATGCGATCATTTTTTCCCCCCCCTAATTTTTTATCCGAACTTTCGGCCAAATGCTTGATTTGGCCGATTACCGGCACTTTATCCCAAAAAGAATTCCCTTCGGACTCTCCCCCGAAAATAACAAAAAAATTATTCAAAAAAAGAAAACTTCCGATAATAAAAAAAACAGCTAAATAGGCTGAAAATTTACAGATAATTTTAAATTTGCTCTTTGGAGGCTTGGAAACCGAGGGCTCAATTTGTTCTTTTGATTTTTCTTTTTCTTCCTCCCTTTGTTTTTTAATTTCTCGCAAGTCAATTATATCCATATAATAAAAAACTTAAATTAAAAAAGTTATTTTTATTATAACTTTTTGGGTTTGATTTGACAAATTTGATTTTTGTCGGGGTGCTGGGAATTGAACCCAGGCTACACCCACCCCATGGGCGCGTACTACCATTATACTACACCCCGCTTTAAAATAAAAAATCCCAAAAAGATGAATTTAGTTTTTTTATTTTATCATATTGTTTTTTAATTTTCAATTTTTTTAAATTTGTTATATTATAATTAGAATATTCAAATTTTTATGAGTGATTTTGAAAAACAAGTTTTAAAAAAAGTCAAGGAAATTCCCAAAGGGAAAGTATCTACTTATAAAGAGCTGGCTTCATCTCTGGGAAAACCCCGCGCTTCTCGGGCTGTGGCCAACGCCTTGGCTAAGAACCGGGATCTAATTAAAGTTCCTTGTCATCGCGTAATTAGGAGCGACGGATTTTTGGGGGGATATGTTTTAGGGACAGAGAAAAAAATTCGGCTTCTTAAAAAGGAGGGAATAGAAATAAAATTCGGTTGTATTGATTTACATAAATTTTTGAAACATTGGTAATGTGCCAGTGAAATGATAATGTCCTACCCGGGGGAAATAGAAATGTCCTACCCA
>CAZXUK010000029.1:0-11699 GCA_964644045.1 uncultured Gammaproteobacteria bacterium | reverse complement strand
GATTGAGAGCCTCGGAAATGCAGTCCAGGCATTGTCCGTGTTTGTTTGGTATAAAACCAGTTTTTCCACATTTCGGACATTTTTTTTCATAGGGTTTCGCCAACTTTTCAAATTCTGATCCCATAACTGTTTTCCTCCTGTTTATCGATGTTGTGATTATACGATTTGTTTAATGACGTTATAACAATGCTATTGCAAAGTCAAGTATATATTTGTTTTAAAAATAAATTTAACCGCTATAATTAGCGGTTAAATATGCGGAGCGGACGGGACTCGAACCCGCGACCTCATGCGTGACAGGCATGCGTTCTAACCATCTGAACTACCGCTCCTAAAAATAAAAAACGAAATCATTTGTTCGTTTTGTTCATTTTTTTAAATATTTTTTAATAAAACTAAAACAATAATAACAAATAGATTTTTTTTAGTCAACTTACTTTAATTTTCCACAAAATACCAACAAGTTATAAACAACTAAGGGGGTTTTCATTGTTCTTTACTTGTTATATTATTTTTACTATTATACAAAAATAAAGAAAATCCATATTGAATAATAAAACGCATCACCAAACAAGCTCCGGGACACTGGTGGTTTTTAAATTTAAAACAACAAAATTGTTTTAGCCGGACCAGTCTTTTTTTATAATTAATTAATAAAAAGTTATGGACAACGATCAAATTTGGCAAGCTGTTTTAGGAGAGATAGAATTAAATTTATCCAAAGCCAATTTTACCACTTGGTTTAAAAATACTTTTATTCTTTCTTTTGAAAACGGAGATGTAATTATTTGTGTTCCCAACACTTTTACCAAAACCTGGTTGGAAAAAAAATACCATAAAGAAATTTTAAGAGCTTTAAAAAGTGTAGTAAACGAGGAGGTAAAAAATATTTATTATAAAGTTCAAACCAAAAAGCCGGAACAGCCAAAATCTAAAAAAACAAAAACCACTGAACAACCTACTTCCCAAGAGCCCTCAAAAAACATTTCTTTGCAAGAAAACAAAAAGTCTTACAATCAGTTCGGCCTTAATTCCAAATATTCTTTTGATTCTTTTGTGGTCGGAAAAGGAAACGAGCTTGCCCATGCCGCCGCTCAAGCCGTAGTTTCCAACCTGGGACGAGCTTACAATCCTTTATTTATTTACGGGGGCGTGGGTCTTGGTAAAACTCATCTTTTACAAGCTGTGGGTAATGAAATTTCTAAAAATTATCGAGCTTTATATACTACCAGTGAAAAATTTACCAATGATTATGTCCAGGCCGTACACAACGGAAAAGCTAAAGAATTTAAAGATTGTTATCGCAAAGTAGACCTCCTTTTAATTGACGATGTTCAGTTTATGGCCGGTAAAGACGGAACCCAAGAAGAATTTTTTCACACTTTTAATGAGTTACAACAAGCCGACAAACAAATTATTATAACTTCAGATAAACCGCCAAAATCCATTCCCGCTCTGGAAAAAAGACTTCTTTCACGTTTTGAATCGGGGATGGTGGCTGATGTTTCCAAGCCTGATATGGAAACCAAAATAGCTATTTTAGAGGAAAAAGCTAAAGAAAAAAGTTATTCCTTGGATCGAGAAATTTTGGAGTATATTGCCAACAACATAGACAACAATATTAGAGAGTTAGAAGGTGCTTTAAACAAAATTATTGTCTTTCATGAATTTAACAACTCCACCCCCTCTTTAAAAACCACTAAAAACATTTTAAACGACCTTTTGTGCAACCTTCAAGCTAAAAGTGTTTCTGTTAAAGATATTATTGAAGCGGTTTGCAGTTTTTATAGTTTAAATAACAAAGATTTAACCGGAAAAGGAAGAAGAAAAGAGTTGGTTTGGCCCAGACAGGTCGCTATATTTTTAATGCGAGAAGAGGTTGATGCTTCTTATCCCACTATTGGACAAGAGTTGGGAGGAAGGGATCATACCACCGCCATGCACGCTTATAACAAAATCTTGGAAGAAGTAAAAGAAAAAGAAAATAAAAAAATCAAACAAGAAATAGAATCTATAAAACAAATCTTAAGTTCTTAAAAAGGTGTGTATAAACACCCCGGTTGTTGTTTAAAATTTTGTGTAAAAAATTGGGGAGAAAATTTAATAAAATGTTAACAAAACAAACTTTAAAAAAAGGTGTGTATAAAACAACAAAATATCAATCTTTTTTCCCAAAATTATCAACAACTTTTAAAACACAATATTTGGCTAAAATACGAACAAAAATATAATTAAAAAGTTTTTTCAACAACCCTTATTAATATTATTTTTTAATAAATATCTAATAAATTAATAAAATAAAAATATGGAATTCTTGAGTATAAAAAACAACTTACGAAAAGGTTTGTTTATAGTTAGTCACATTGCGGGAAAAAATGTCAATCTTCCCATTTTAAATAACGTAATGATTGAAGCGGAAGAAGGGAATATAAAACTAACAACCACAGACCTGGAAACCGGTATAACTCATTATTTAAGAGGAAAAACGGAAAAAGAAGGAGTTTTTACGGTTAATTCTAAAATGATCTCGGATTATATTAATTTACTTCCGGATAAAAAAATAAAAATAAAACAACAAAAAGAAGAATTGGAGATAGAGTGTGAGAATTATCATACTAAAATTAAAGGCCAATCAAGCGAAGATTTTCCCTTAATTCCTCAAGTTGAAAAAAAAGAGGGGTATAAAACAGGAATAAAAGAGTTTAAAAAAGCGCTTTCCCGGGTGGTTTTTGCCGCTTCCACAGCCGAGTCCAGGGCGGAACTAAACGGTATTTTGTTTTCAATAAATCAAAACGAGTTAACCTTGGTTTCCACGGATAGTTATAGGTTAGCAGAAAAAAAGGTAAAGATAGAAAACAAAAACAAAAACGAAAAAGAAGTTATTGTTCCCGCCAAAACCATTCAGGAGTTGTTAAGAATCCTTTCCGGTTTGGGTGAAGATGGGGAGATAAAAGAGGAAGAAGAGGTTGATTTTTTTATAACAGAAAACCAAATTCTTTTTAGCACCAACAGTACGGAGTTGGTTTCTCGTTTAATAGAGGGGCAATATCCTGATTATAAACAAATTATTCCCAATAAAAGCCAAACCAAAGCCAAGGTTGATAAAAACGAGCTGATCCGAGCGGTTAAAACCTCTTCCCTTTTTTCTAAAACCGGCGTAAATGATATTAATCTGGATTTTCCCAAGGAAAAAAACCAAATAATAGTCTCTTCCACCTCCGGACAAACCGGAGAAAACATAGTAAAAATTGATTCTCAAACCCAAGGTGAGGACAACCGGATAATAATAAATTATCAATATTTATTGGATAATTTAAAAACAATAGAAGAAGAAGAGATAGAAATAAAAATAACAGACAGTAATACTCCTTGTGTAATCACCCCAATTAAAGAAAAAGACTATCTTTATATTATAATGCCTATTAAACAATAGGGGGTTGGGTTTAAAAATGTTTTAAAAGCCATTTTTGAGTTAAATTAATCACCTTATCTAAGTTTTTATAAAAACCGTGGTTAGCTTCTTTGATAAGTTTTAATTCAGATTCCGAAGGTAACATTTTTGTGGCTTTTTGAGAGTCGGTATAGGGAATGCTTTTGTCTTTTTGTCCATAAATTATTAAAATCGGGCATTTTATTTTTTTAAAAAGTTTTTTTGTTCCAAAGACTTTAAACTGTTAAACATTTTTTGTTCAACAGTTATTTGTTTTCGAGGACCTTTTTTATTGTTTTAGTAAAAAAAGATTTTTTCTAAGATCTTTTAATTGTTGTTTGGTATAATTTTTTTCCAATTATATTTCAATTTATCAGTTAGGGGCGCCCACAAAACCATAGTTTTTATTTCCGGCCCATAGTTTTTTAAAGAAACCAAACCTCCTAAACTATAACCCAACAAAGCAATTTTTTTATACCCTTTTCTTTTTACAAATTTAATAGCTGACCCCAGATCATTAATTTGTTTTTCCAGGGTTAAAGAGTCGTTTGGACTTTCTCCACAACCACTAAAATCAAAACTTAAGACATTGTATCCCGGGTTGTTAAGCCTTTGACCGGCCTTTAGAAATTTACCTCCCTCTGTTTTGTCTTTGGTAAAACCGTGAGACATTATAATAATAGAGCCGGACTTGGCCGGGTAAAAATTGCCTACCAATTTTTGTTTTCGGGAGTTTTCAAAGACAACTTTTTTCATAAATTCTTAAAACTCGCCTTTTTGGGCGAGTTTTTGGTTTTATTTAAAACTAATTACTTATGTTTAAATAAATTTCCGAGGCGTTTATTGTTTCTCCGTCCCAGGTGTAGATGCGCGGATGAACTTTATAAGAACCGTTTTTTAAAGGTTTTTCCAAGCTAAATTCCATAAAAGAGCTGTTAAAAGGAGAAACGGTTTTTAAGCTTTGGGTTTGAGGAGAAGAGGTTCCGGTTTGCTCTGCCAATATAGTTATTTTGGCCGCCTTAAAACTGTTTGTGACTTTTAACTTTAAAACAAAAGGAAAATTGCTAGGGTTTAAAGAGAGATTACTTTTTGGTTTTATCCAAGAAGCATCAGGCTTGGCGTTTTGTTTATTTGAGCTGTTTTTATAATTAAAAAGAATTTTTTCTCCGGCACAATTTCCCACTTCATCACAAGAGTAGGCCCGTAATTCGTGATACCCGCTTTTTAGAAAGTCAATGTCAGCCCCTAAGTTAAAAGGATAAGAATCAAGAGTTTGAAAAAGATGATTATTTAAGTAGTATTTTACCTTATCAACTCCTTTGGGAGCAGAAGTTTTTACTTTTACTTCTATTGCACCCCCGGTTATGGTTTCTTTGTTTCCGGGTTCGGTTATTTGTATTTTTGGCTTAAATTCCGGTTTGTGGACATTATCATGTTCTGTGGGTATTTCTTGTGAAGAGGTGGGGGTAAAATTATTTTCCTTTGACCATTTTTGAACCGCTTTTTCCCATAAATTAAATTGAGGGTCTTTTGAGGGGTTTTCCGGTTTTTCTCCCAAAGGATCCTTTTTGTCTACATAATAAAGAATGCAATGGGGATCGATTGGATACTCCACCTCTTTAATGTATTTTTCCGGAGTGTGTTCAGTGGCTAAAAGGCCGGAAACCTTATCTATTTTTACGGTTTTGGTATATTCCAACTCCCCGTCAATGGCCGGTTTACCAGTTTTTATTTCTCCCAAGGAGTTAAATGTTTCCGCCGGCGTGTCTCCCAAAACTTTGTCCATAAATTTATTCCATATCGGGGCGGCCGCGTTCCCCCCTGAAGCTCCTCTTGCCATTTTATTATTATTATTGTTGCCCACCCACACTCCGGTTATAAGAGACGGAGTATAACCCACAGTCCAGGCGTCTCGATAATCATTGGTGGTTCCGGTTTTAGCTGCCACCGGCCTAGAGTCAAGGGTAAGCCAATTATCTGATCCATAAGCAAAAGTTCGGGCTTTGTTGTCTGATAAAACACTGTTGATCATTCGGGCCACCTTAGGCTCCAGAACCTTTTTTTCTTGTTTTTCATATTCTTCCATAGTTTTTCCTTGAGAGTTT
Source organism: uncultured Gammaproteobacteria bacterium (assembly GCA_964644045.1). Classification (GTDB taxonomy): domain Bacteria; phylum Patescibacteriota; class Patescibacteriia; order Patescibacteriales; family JAGXOH01; genus JAIOTG01. Next base: position 6,164 of record CAZXUK010000029.1, on the reverse strand, counting down.
TCTATTTTAGTAATAACAGAAGGGGGGTGGATAACTCCTTCCCGGGCAAAAACGGAATAAGCATTAACGTGTTCAAATAACTTTACTTCTCCTCCGCCCAGAACCAAAGATAGGCCGAAACGGCTTTGGTCTGAAAAAGTGGAATATCCTAATTCTTTCAAAAGATTAAAAACATTACTTGGCTCGGCTAAATATAAAGCTTTGACCGCGGGAATATTTAAGGATCCGGCCAGAGCTTTTCTGATACTTGTGGGCCCGTGTTCTTCTAAGTCATAATTTTTAGGTTTGTAGGGTTGACGAGGATTGTTGGAAAAATTGGTAATCACATCAAAAAGTTTTGTTTGGGGGGTAAAGCCTTTAGAAAACAAAGAAGCATATACCAAGGGTTTCATAGAAGAGCCCGGCTGCCTTTTAGCTGTGGTGACATTAAATTTTCCGTCTATTTCCTCGTCAAAATAATCGCGGGAGCCCACCATGGCCAAAATTTGTCCGGTCTTTGGGTCTAAAGAGATTAGTCCGGCGTTTCGGGCTTTATATTTTTTTGTGTTTTTTTCCACTCCTTCTTTTACAACTTCTTCCGCTATTTTTTGTTTATAGGTGTCTAAGGTGGTATAGATTTTTAATCCGCCCTGCTCCAACATTTTTTGTCCGTATTTTTGAGAGAGCAGACTTTTAACATACATCACAAAATGAGGAGCTTCAATATTAGAAGAAGGTTGTCTAAACTTTAACTCTTCTTCTTGGGCTTTTTTCATTTTTTCTTCGGAAATATATCCTTGTTCCTTCATTAGTTTTAAAATATAATCTTTTCGTTGTAGTAAAATTTCTTTGTTAGGTCCAAAAGGAGAATAGTAGCTGGGAGATTGGGGTAAGGCGGCTAAGGTGGCGGCTTCAGCCAAACTAATATTTTCCACATTTTTGCCAAAATAATAGCGACTGGCCGCCTCTACTCCATAAGTGGTGCCCCCGTAAGGTATTTCGTTTAAATACAATTGTAAAATTTCTTTTTTGGAGAATTTTTGTTCAATTCTATAAGCTAAAATTAATTCTTTGATTTTTCTGATAATTGTTTTTTCTGGGGTTAAAACGGCGTTTTTTACCAGTTGTTGAGTAATAGTGGACCCCCCGGCTTTTTCTTGGTGGATTATATCAGTGATAGCGGTTCTAAAAATAGCCCATAAACTAAAACCCTGATGTTTGTAAAAACTTTTGTCTTCCATGGCGATAGTGGCATTTTCCATATGATCGGGAATATCCTCCAGGGTTACCAAGGTTCTTTGTTGTTCTCCATGAATTTCATATAAAAGAGTTTCTCCGGTGCGATCATAGATTTTTGTGCTTTGAGCCACCTCTCTTTCTATAAGCTGATCAGGATCGGGAAGATTCTGTGAAGCCCAAACAAAAGTGGTTAATACGGCCAAGAAACCCAATATAAATAAAATAATAAGAAACCCCAAAAATTTTTTATTAAAAAAAAGAATTTTTAAAGAAAACTTATTATTTTTTCTTTTTTTGGCTGAATAATAAGATCGCCCCGTTTTCTTAATCGGAGTTTTTTTTCTTATTCCTTGTGTTTTTGGTTTTCCGCCCTGGTTTTTCCAGGACTTGCTGTGTCTGTGTTGGTTTGACCTGGGAGTGACCATAGTTTAATTATTTTTTATAAAAATCAGCCGCTTTTTCCGGAGGAATTGAATTTATAACCAAGCCCGAACCCAACTCAACTCCGGCCCAAACGCTGTCTCTGGGTTGAATTTTTAAATATAAATGTTGGTTTTCATCCGAGATCACGTTGTGCAGAAAATAATTAAAAGAGAGATTGATTGAATATAGTTTACTCAATATCTTTTTTAAAGATTTGGCCATTGATTTTATCTCCTCCTTCTTTAAAAGAGTAATATTATCTACATGTCTCTTGGGGAAAATCCAGGCCTCGTAATGATATTGGCTGGCATAAGGAGTAAAAGCGAGAGTGTTTTTATCTTCATAAATATTCCTTTTGGTTTTGGCTTCTTTCTTTATAATATCACAATAAGGACAAGAATTGTGTTTTAGACGGTAGCTTTGTTTTAATTTTGATTCTTCTCTTAGGTCATCGGGAATTATTTTGGTGGCAAACATCTGGGAATGAGCGTGAGTAATAGAGGCGCCGGCCTTGTATCCCTGGTTTTTAAAACATAAAACATAGTTAATGTCTTTTGTTTTGCTTAGTTCTTTGGTTCTTTGGGCATACATTTTTAGCAGTTTTTCTATTTTTTTCAAAGAAAGGTGTGCCGTTTCTTTGGTGTGATCAGGGGTGTCTATGATAACCTCTTGAGTTCCGTAAGCTTTTTGGTTGTCCAGGGTTACGGCCGGATAGATATTTTTTAAACTTAAAACATCCCAACCGTAAGAATTTGAACTTTTTATTTTATCTACCACATTCGTCTCATCAATGTTTTCCGGGCAAAAAGGGCAGTTGGGGTCTTTTTTTATGCTCGTGTGTTCTTTTATATCCCGGGGACGGGCCGCTCTTCCCGGGGTGATTATAACATATTTGTTCAGTAGATAAGACTTGCGAATTTCCGATTTTGATTTACCCATAAATTAAAATTATTTATAATTTATCTTTATTATATCAAAAGCGCGGATTTTCTTCCAATTTTTATTTTTAAAAACAAAGACCCCTTTTAAAAGGGGTCTTTGTAAAAAACAGCTGTTTTTATTGTTTTCGGGAGTTAAAAGGCGGTTTGTTGTTAAATTTGGGTCCGGAGTTGTTTTTTTCTTTTTGCCAAAATTTTTTATTTTCTTCCAGGTCTTTCATGGTTAGAGCGATTTTTCCCTGTTCGTCAATGTTTTTGATTTTAACTTTTACCTCGTCCCCTTCTTTTACTATATCTTTAGGGTGGTTTACCCTAAAGGGGGCCATTTCACTGACATGAACCAAGCCCTCATGATCCAAAAACAGAGAAACAAAGATGCCAAAATCGGTAATCCTTACCACTTTTCCGGTAAAAATTTCCCCAACTTCAAACTCATAGGTTATTTTTTTGATCCAGTTTATAGCTTCTTCGCAGTTTTGTTTTTCCGAGCCGGATACTATTACCGTGCCATCTTCTTCAATGTCTATAGAAACATCTTTTTCTTCAATGATTTTGTTTATCATTTTTCCGCCGGCGCCGATCACGTCCCTGATTTTTTCCGGCTTGATTTTTATTTTAAGTAAAAGTGGAGCGTAAGGAGATAGCTCGGCGCGAGGTTCTTTTATAGCTTTGTTCATGTTTTCTAAAATCCGTAGTCGAGCTTTTTTTCCTTTTTTCAGGGTTTCTTTGATAATTTCCTCGGTGAGCCCGTTGGTTTTAGTGTCTAATTGAACAGCAGTGATTCCGTCTTCGGTCCCGGTTATTTTAAAGTCCATACCCCCTTTTCCGTCTTCCAGATCTTGGATATCGGTTAATACTTTCCATTCGCTCATATCTTGGTTAGAGGCCAATCCCATGGCAATTCCTCCTACGGCTTTTTTAATGGGTACGCCGGCATCCATTAAAGCCAGGCTGGCAGCGCAAGTTGAGCCCATAGAGGAAGAGCCGTTAGAGCTTAAAGTTTCACTAACTACTCTAACTATATAAGGAAATTCCTCTTTGTCCGGAATTACCGGAAACAAGGCTTTTTCCGCCAAAGCTCCGTGTCCAATCTCTCTTCTTCCCGGTCCGAAAATCGGTTTAGCCTCACCCACTGAATAAGGAGGAAAGTTGTAGTGATGCATAAATCTTTTAGTCCCCATTCCTTCCAGGGTTTCGGTATATTGCTCCAATCCGGGAGAACCCAAGGTAACAATAGACATAATTTGGGTCTCTCCCCGAGAAAAAAGACCGGCTCCGTGGTTGCGGGGAAGAATTCCCACTTCAGAACTTAACTTTCTGATGTCATCCAAAGTTCGCCCGTCAACCCTTTTTTCTTTTTGTAAAATTTGTTTGCTTACTTCCGCTTCTACCATGGGCTCCACGGTTTTTTTAAGGGCGTATTTTCTGTCGTTTTCCTCCAGGTTTTGTTCTATTAAGTGTTGATTTAACTGATTTTTTATAGCTTCAACCGCCGCTTTTCTCTCTCCTTTGCTGTAATATTCCTTATTAAACAAAATCGGATTTATATTCTCTTCTAACCATTTTTCCGCAATTTGAGCTATCTCTTTCAGTCTTTCTTTTTCTTTTTCTTCTTCTTCTGACAAAGTTTTTTCTTTTGCCGGTTTTGTTTTTGTTTCTGTTTTATTTTTCAACTCTTCAATTAGTTTTACAGCCGGTTGCATTTCGGTTTGTCCTTGGGTTATGGCTTGATATACTTCTTCCTCTTTTAGTTCATTGGCGCCGGCTTCGATCATTATAGTTTTTTCTTTGGTCCCGGCTACAATTAAATTTAAGTTGTTTTCCTCCATTTCTTGGTAAGTGGGATTAAAAATAAGTTTATCATCTTTTTTGCCCACTCTTATTCCTCCTATTGGCCCTTTCCAGTCCACCCCGGAAATGGATAAAGCTGCGGAGGCCGCTATTAAAGAAACAATGTCATGATGATTCTCTTTATCCACCGATAAAACAGTGATCATTACCTGGGTTTCTCGACGAGAATCTTCATTAAATAAGGGCCTGATACTGCGATCAATCATTCGGCCGGTTAAAACGGCATCGTCGGTGGGACGCCCCTCTCTCTTTATCCATCTGGAACCTTTAATGATTCCGGCGGCATAAAGTTTTTCTTCCAGGGCCACTGACAAAGGAAAAAAATCCACATTTTTTTCTTCTTTAGACTCTACTACCGTAGCCATAACCACGGTTTCTCCGTATTGAACGGTCACGCAAGCATCGGCTTGTCGGGCCAGTTTTCCGGTTCTGATACTTAGGTTTCTGCCCAACCATTGAGTAGAAACTTTTTTTTCTTCAGACATAAAAACTCTTGAACTCTGGCCAATAAACTTAAGAACTATGAGCAGATCATAGCGCTCTTTGTTTATCGGCCAAAAAACTTTTATTATTTTATTAAATATTTTTTGTTATCACTTAAGTTGATAAAATCATCCGTCTCTTCTGTTAGTTTGGCTGAGGCGGTTTTTTGAAAAGCAATTACTTCCACCAAACACCCGGTAGTGTTTTGAAGATATCTTACCAGGGGAACATAATCCCCGTCTCCCGTCACTAAAACTATTACATCCATTTTTTCTCCCATTTTAATGGCATCTACGGTTATTCCCACATCCCAATCCGCCTTTTTGCTTCCTCCGGCAAAAATTTGTAAATCCTTTTCTTTTACTTCAAACCCTTGCTGGGAAAGGGCCTCTAAAAAATTAGACTCCTCTCCTCCTTCTGTTTTTACCACATAAGCAATAGCCCTGATCAGTTTGCGTCCGGCCGTGCCGGTTTTTAAAATTTCTTTAAAATTTACTTTTCGGTTATAAAGGTTTTTGGCTGAATGATACATATTGGCAACATCCACCAATATACATACCCTTTGATCTCTGTGTTTGATCATATTTGTTTTGATATAAAAATTGCATCACCCTTAAAAACCGGCAATGCAATTTAATAAATCATATAAATTATTCTTTTTTATTTTTATCTGTTTCCGGGGTTGCTTTTTCAGGACCAGGGGAAGAAGCCTCTTCTTCGTTTTCATTGTCTTTTACGATTTTATCTTTGTTTTCCAACATTTGCTCAATTTCCTTTTTCGCCTCTTCTTCTTCCTCTATTTTTTTAGCTATCTTTAAGTTCAGTTTTTTAACCAGGTCTTTAAAGCTTTCTTCGTCTTCTTTTTTAAGGTAACGAAGCAGCTTTTTTCTTTCCCCTATTTTTTTCAAAAGCCCTCTGCGAGAGGAATGATCCTTTTTATGCTCTTTTAAGTGATTGGTCAAATCTTTAATTTCTTCAGTTAAGATGGCTATCTGGACTTGCGGGGAGCCGGTATCTTTTTCGTGGGTTCCGTATTTTTTAATAAGTTTTTCTTTGCTTTTTTTGTCTAACATAGTTTTCCTGAACCGAGATGACGCCTTAACCAAAGCCGACATCCAAGAAAAGGTTAATTTATTATTTTTTATTTAGGAGGAGCATAACATAATCAGCCCAATAAATCAAGAGCAATCAATCTTATGTAAAGGGGAAATAGAAATGTCCTACTTTGGGTGATTTAGAAATGTCCTACTT
>CAZXUK010000028.1:0-11746 GCA_964644045.1 uncultured Gammaproteobacteria bacterium | reverse complement strand
AAGTAGGACATTTCTAAATCACCCAAAGTAGGACATTTCTATTTCCCCTTTACAAATTTTAAAAAATAGTTGACTAATTAATATTTTTATGTTAATGTTACCGCCTAAGGAATAAAAAAATAAATTAAGTAAAACAAGACCCCTTGCTCTTGTGTTGATTTAATATGAGCCAAGAAGCAAAATTAGAGGATTTTTTGAAATCTTCTCAAAAGGTTGATACCAAAAAAATTATAGAAGATTTGCTTAAAAATTTTTCCACCAAAGAGAAAAATATTATTAGACGTCGTTTTGGTTTGGATAGAACCAATAGAGAAACTCTGGAAAAAGTAGGGCAAATTCATAATTTAACCCGAGAAAGGATCAGACAGATTGAAAAATCCTTGATTGAAAAAATCCATCAAATTAAAGAACTTCAGGAAGAGTTAAATGAACTTACTCGGATAGTGCTTTTAATTTTGGAAGAACACGGAGGTATAACGGAAAAAGATCATTTGTTTTCTATTTTGGACAAAATTTCCGATTTGGATTTAAGAGATGAAAATAAAAAGAGACAAATTAAGGAAAATCATTTTGATTTTCTTTTTTCTCGAATTTTAAGCGATCACCTGGAAGAAATAAAAAAGGAAAGCAAATTCCGGGATGCTTATAAATTGAAAGATTATTCCCTGGATCATTTGGAAGAATTGGCTGAAGAGTTGGTGCTTGAGATAAAAAAGCTGAAAAATGTTTTAAAAACTGAGGATTTAGTAGAGATTATTAAAAATTTGGAAAGCTATAAAAAACATGAAGATAAATTAACTTCTTCTTCCAGAACTCGTTTAAGCCATCTTTTAGATGAAGAGATCCATCCGGAAGAGCAAAAGATATTAGAAGAACACCGAACTCTTTATTCTTTACTTAAGATGGTAAGAGAAATAGAAAAGAACAAATTTGGAGAATGGGGACATATTTCCTGGAATGAAATTATGCCCAAAACGGTTAATGATAAGATTTATTTGATTTTAAAAAATCATAATCGTCCCATGCATTTTACGGAAATCGCGGAGTTGATCAATAATACTAATTTTGACCACAAGAAGACCAATCCGGCCACTGTTCATAACGAATTAATTTTGGATGATAAATATGTTCTGATAGGCAGAGGTATGTATGGCCTAAAGGAATGGGGGCTTAAATCCGGGACCGTAGCTCAGGTTATAAAAGATATTTTAGCCTCTTCTTCCGCGCCCTTAACCCGGGAAGAAATTGTTCAGAAGGTTTTGGAAAACAGGTTGGTAAAAGAAAGCACTATAAATTTGGCCTTATCCAACCGCAATGATTTTAAAAAGATAGGTAATAAATATGTTTTAGCTGAAAAATAATTATTTTTTTAAATATTTTTCAAAAAAGCCCGTAATTCGTTAAGGGCTTTTTTGTTTAGTTTTTAAATTGATAAAAACTAAATTAAATGCTAAAATAAAAATGAATTTATTAGTTTTTCCGATTTTATATGGATATAGTGATTGACTTTTCTTTTTTGAATCAGCTGCTTTACCTAAGGCCGGAAGTTTTGGTTTGGCGAATTCTGGCTTGGTTTGGCTGGATACCGGTGGCCATTACTTTGCTTTGGGGTTTTTATGAAATATGGATCCAACACAGGCGGGCGCAGTGGGCTGCGGAGAATGCCAATTTTATGCTTTTGGCCATTGATATTCCCCGGGAAAATATTCAGTCCCCCAAATCGGTGGAGAATATGTTTAGTTATATTGCCGGAGCTCATAGCAGTTTTAATTTGATAGAAAAATACTGGGAAGGTAAATGGCAGCTTTATTTCAGTTTTGAGATAGTTAGTATAGAGGGCTATACCCAATTTTTAATTTATACCCCGGTTGATTTTCGGGATTTGGTGGAATCGGCGGTCTATTCCCAGTATCCGGATGCGGAAATCACCGAGGTAGATGATTATACCGCCGGTTTTCCCACCCGTTTTCCGGATGAAAAGTATGATCTTTGGGGAACGGAATTTATTTTGGCCAAAAATCATATGCTTCCCATAAAAACTTATTTGGACTTTGAACACCAATTCGGGAAGGAATCGGAGACGCATTTTCGGGACCCCTTGGCCACTTTAATGGATTTGAACAGCAGTTTAGGGCCGGGAGAACAGCTTTGGCACCAGATAATCGTTATTCCCACCGGTTTTGATTGGCCGGAAGAAGGAGATAAAGCAATTAGTAAGATTTTAGGAGAGCCGATCTCCGCTTCTCAAGGATTTTTAGATAAAATTTTCGGGCCCTTTTTAAAAATTTTTGATTATTTAAGCGATGTTTTTATGGAACTTTTGGGAGTAATTATGGAAACTGAAAAAAAAGAAGAGGATAGTTTTAAAATGATGAATTTAAAACCCAAGACCAAAAGGCAAGTTGAAGGAATTGAAAGAAAAACTTCCAAATTGGGCTTTGAATGTAAAATCAGAATGGTATATTTGGCGGAAAAAGAGGTGATGCGCAAGCCTAAAGTGGCCAACGGCTTTGTGGGGTATATGAAACAATTCGGAGATTTGGCCTTAAATAATATAAAACCGGACACTGACAAAACCGCCACCACGGTTTCCTATTTTTTGAAGCAGAGACGATTAAATGCTCGGAAAAACAGAATAATGAATAATTTTGTAAAAAGAAATGATGTCGGAGGTAGAAGGCCTTTTATTTTAAATATTGAAGAGTTGGCCACTCTTTGGCATTTCCCGATTGAGGCCTCGGTAAAAGCTCCTTTGATTCAGAAGACCACCGGACGCAAAGCTGAAGCTCCCATGGATTTGCCCCGGAGTGAATTGGGAGGAAGGATTCCGGAAAAGGAAACTCCCGAATTCCAAGAAGAATCCCCCGAATTTTTAAAAGAGGAAGAGGAAAAAGAGGAAGGAAAAGAAGAGGGCAAAGAGGAAAAGAAAGATTCTTCTCAGTCTTCCGGCGGGGGCCCGGCCGGCGCTCCGCCCGGAAATTTGCCCACTATTTAGAGTTTTAAAAATATTAAAAGCATATCAATTATTAATTTAAAAATATGGTTAACAATCCGGAAAATGAAATAATGCCCATTGGGGAGACGACTTTTCGAAATAGGCGCCAAAGGTTCGGAATAAAAACCGATGATCGTCGGCGTCATATGTATATCATTGGTAAAACCGGAATGGGTAAGTCCACCTTGCAGGAGAATATGATAGTGGAGGATATTTGTGCCGGCCGAGGAGTGGCCTTGGTGGATCCCCATGGAGATTTGGCGGAAAAAGTTGTTCAATATATTCCCAAATCCCGGATCAATGAAGTTATTTATTTTAACCCCGGAGATACTGAACATCCCATTGCTTTTAATGTGGTGGAACAAGTGGATCCGGAAATGAGGCATTTAGTGGCCTCCGGTCTTATAGGAGTTTTTCGAAAGTTATGGGCTGACTCGTGGGGGCCGAGATTAGAGTATATTTTACGTAATGCCATTTTAGCCATTTTGGACTATCCCGGAGCCACTCTTTTAGCGGTTACTCGCATGCTTTCCGACAAAAGTTTTCGTAAAAAGGTAATTACTAAGATCAAGGATCCGGTAGTTAAATCTTTTTGGGTAAATGAATTTGCGGGTTATGCTGATAAATTCGCAGCTGAAGCGGTTTCGCCCATTCAAAATAAGGTGGGACAATTCTTGTCCAGTTCTTTGATCAGAAATATTGTGGGCCAAGTTAAATCCTCAATCGATGTGCGCAAAGTTATGGATGAAGGGGAAATTTTAATAATGAATTTAAGTAAAGGAAGGATCGGAGAAGATAATTCCGCCCTTTTGGGAGCCATGATGATCACCAAAATTCAATTAGCCGCTATGAGCCGGGTGGATACACCGGAAAATGAACGCAAGGATTTTTATCTTTATATTGATGAGTTTCAGAATTTCAGTACTGAGAGTTTTGCCAATATTTTATCCGAGGCCCGTAAATATCGGCTTAGTTTGATCATGGCTCATCAATATTTGGAGCAATTGTCTGATGCCGTAAAAGCCGCGGTTTTCGGAAATGTGGGAACTATGCTCACCTTTAGAGTGGGCGCGGCTGATGCCGAGGAATTGGTGAAAGAATTTTCCCCCACTTTTACGGAAGAGGATATTTTGAATTTGCCCAAATTCGAGATGTATTTAAAACTTATGATTGACGGCCTGGCCTCTGATCCTTTTTCCGCTCGAGGATTACCGCCCTTAGCCGATTCGGAAAGAACCGGAAATTTAGATAAGGTTATCAAAGTTTCTCGAGAAAGATATGCTCGTCCCAAAGAGATTGTTGAAGAAAAAATTGAAAGATGGCATGAAAGTAATATGGAAGAGGAGGCCCCGCAAAAGAAAAACACTTCTTCCAAGGGGCAAGCACAAAAATCTTCGAACACCAATAAGCCCAACATCAAGAATGATTCCCAATCTTCTTCCGCCCCCTCAACAAATAAAAATAAATATACAGCCCAGTGCAGTCGTTGCGGAGCTGAAACCCAAATCAATTTTAAACCCGACGGGGTCAGGCCGGTTTATTGTCGGGATTGTTTGGCTGTTTTAAAGGAAGAAAAAAATAAAGAGGCGGAAGAAAGAAGAAAGGCCAAAGAAAAGGAGCTGCAGAAAATATCCCGGGAAGAAAACGGCAAAATTGAATCCGAATCAGCTCATAAATCACCGGAAAAAACCAAGCAGGAAAAACCCCAAAAGAATTCAAATTCCAAAAATGCCGACAATTCCCAATCAGCTCAAGAAATTTCTTTGGGAGATATTGATAGAGTTAAGCCAATTAATTTTAAAAAAGGAGAAGAGGAGTAAGTATGTTAACAGGAATGGTAACAAATTATCGGGGGAGTTTGGATTATTGGCTTGATCATTTTGCTTGGTTTGATTTTGTTTCCATTAACGAATATCCGATTTTAATGGTGGTTTGGAACTTATTTTTGTTGGTTTTTCCTTTTTTGGCCGCTTATTTGCTTAAAAAGTATTTTTTCAATTTCAGGTCTCTTAGTTTATTCAGAAAAAGTCAAGGGGCCTTTTTATTTGTTATTTGGCTCTTGTTTTTCCCCAATAGCGCTTATATAATTACCGATATTCGACATATTTCCGGATATTGCCCCGGAGCTGATCTGACACGGGTTTGCGTTTCCCAGGCCTGGATGATAATTTTCTTTTTTATTTATGCTTTTTTGGGCTGGGTCGCTTTTGTTTGTCTTTTGAACCAAATGAGGTGTTGGATAAAAGAAGAGGGAGGGGAATACTTAAATAAAATTTTTCCTGTTGTGATTATTCCCTTGACCTCTCTGGGAGTTCTGTTGGGCCTATTGAATCGTTTTAATAGCTGGGAGATTTTTTTAAGGCCAGGAGAAATAATCAGAGTTTCCGGATTATATTTTAGCCAGCTTCCTTTTTTCTGGGATTGGCTGGTATTTACTTTGGGTTTTTATTTTTTGTATTATTTGGGCAATTATCTGTTTAGAAAGTTTTAAATTTATGGATTATTTGAAGATCGGAAAAGCCACTCAATTAGAGGGCAGGGATAGAAAACTTTATCGCCTATTTGAAATGGTCCCCGGGGTCCTTTCCTGGGGAACTTTGTTTTTTTTATTTGTGCTTTCTTTCCTAAAGCCGATTTGGGCCGCTTTTTTTATTATTGTTTTTGATGTTTATTGGCTTTTGTTGGTTCTTTATCTGGGAGTTCATTTATTTGTGGCTTATTATCGTTTGAAAAAAAACATTAAAATAGATTGGAAAAATAAATGTAAGGAATTAATCCAAGAAAAAAATGAGGGTTTGCCCCCGGATTGTTTGGCCAAGCGAGATTGGAGGTGGACTGATTTGACTCATTTAATTATTTTTCCCACCTATAACGAGGATTTGGGCGTGATCAGGTCCAGTTTTGAGGCCCTTTTGAAAGACGGGTATCCCTTGGAGAAAATGATGGTGGTTTTGGCAATTGAAGAGAGAGCGGGAGAGGAGGCTCGCCAAAGGGCCGAGATCATAAAGAGGGAATTTGGTGATAAATTCGATCGTTTTTTGATTACTGTGCATCCCGACGGCATCCCGGGAGAAATAAAAGGCAAAGGAGCTAATCAGACTTGGGCGGTGCAAAAAGTTAAAGAAAAAATTATAGACAAAGAGGGGTTTGATTACAATAAAATCTTAGTCAGTGTTTTTGATATTGATACCATGGTTCATCCCGGTTATTTTTTTTGTTTGAGCTATCGTTTTTTAACTGTGTCCTGTCCTTTTAGAGCCAGTTATCAGCCCGTGCCGGTTTATCATAACAATATTTGGGAAGCTCCCTTTTTTGCCCGGGTGGCCGCTTCTTCCAACACTTTTTGGCAAATGATGCAACAGATCAGGCAGGAGAAGTTGGCCACTTATTCTTCTCACTCCATGACTTTTCGCGCCTTAGTGGATATCGGTTTTTGGTCTACCAATATGGTGAGCGAGGATTCTCGCATTTTTTGGCATTGTTTTCTTTACTATAACGGGGATTATAGGGTTGAGCCCTTGAATTTTCCCGTTTCCATGGATGTTACCATGGATGAAACTTTTTGGCAGACCGTAAAAAATTTGTATAAACAGCAGCGTCGTTGGGGCTGGGGAGTGGAGAATGTTCCCTATTTAATGTTTAACGGATTAAAAAAATGGGGAAAAATTTCTCCTAAAAAAATATTGAGTAAAATTTTTGTACAGCTTTACGGTTTTCATTCCTGGGCCACTAACGCTTTGATCATCGCCGTGATCGGTTGGATGCCGATTATTTTAGGAGGAGAAAAATTCCATACTACTGTAATTTCCGGTAATCTGCCGGCTGTAACCCGCGGTTTAATGACTTTGGCCATGGTGGGTTTGATTTTTTCCGCCATTATTTCCACTTTGCTTTTACCTCCCAGAAAAACCAAGTTCGGTTTTTTTAAAAAAGCCATAATGTTTATTCATTGGTTGGTTTTGCCTTTGAGTATTATTATTTTCGGAGCTCTGCCCGCTCTTTCTTCTCAGACCAGGTTAATGCTGGGAAAATATTTGGGTTTTTGGGTTACTCCCAAAACCAGAAAATAATTTAGAAATAATTTTTTAATTTTATTTTTTTTGTTATAATGTTTGTATAAAAGAACTTTTTGTTTTTATGAGAAGAAAGAAAACACAAAATAAAAAATTTTGGAGTAATCCCAAGTTTTTAACCGTCATTTGTTTGATTTTATTGATTTTGTTAAGCATCCCCTTGGTTAAAAAGATCAGGCAAAGACAAAAGGTGGATTCCGAGATTCAAAAATTACAAGAAGAGATAGCCAGTCTGGAAAAAGAAAATCAGGAGTTGGATAAATTAATTAAATATTTAAAATCGGATCAATTTTTGGAAAAACAAAGTCGAATGAATTTGGGTTTCAAAAAGTCGGGAGAAGAAGTTTTGGTAATTACCGAGGAGGAAAAAAAGACAAATAAGGATTCTTCTTCTCGAGATACCGGATCTCAAGAAGAAGAAAAAAAGCGAAAATATTCCCGTTCCAATCCTCAAAAATGGTGGGACCATTTTTTTAATTAATTTATAAAAGATTAAAAATAGTTTGAGCCCATTGTCGGATTTGAACCGACAACCTACGGTTTACGATACCGTTGCCCTGCCTGCCATAGTCTGAGCCCACGACCGGAGTTGAACCGGTAGCCTATGCTTTACGAGAGCATTGCTCTACCAATTGAGCTACGTGGGCTAAGGCGATGGCGGGCAGGTCTGCCAATTGAGCTAAAGGGGCGGTTGCGAAAAGTAAAATAATCATTCTTAGACAATCTCAGGATAAAAAATAAATAAAATGAGCATGAAAAGTGAAATAGGTAAAATAAGTATGAAAAATAAAATAAGCGGAATAAGTTCTTTCTTTTTTATTATTTTATTTGTTTTTACTTTTGTCAATTCCGCCCAGGCCGCAGAGAGGCAAAAAAACAGCATTTATTTAGACAAAGCCACCATAGCTAAGGGGTATACGGTCTCTTCTTTTGAGAACGATCTAAAGCTTTCTTTGGTTCCCGGAGTTTTTAAAAATACTACCGAGGTGGACACGGAAATAATTCGGGATGAGATGCCCGCCCCTTGGAGACTGGAGAGGGCCAGCCGGATTTATCAGTTTGATTTTCGCAATAAAGATTCTTATAATCATGACAAACCTTTTTATATTCAGCTCAGTTATGAGGACTATAGAAATTATCATAAACAGGTCTTTTTTTATGATGAGAATTTCGGGAAATGGCGACCCTTGCCCAGCACTGATTATCCGGAGGCCGGTTTTATTCGTTCTTTAATACACCTTCCTTTTGCCCGGATCGCGGTTTTTGCCAATTCGGGTATTTTGAGCTATGGACAGGCCAGTTGGTATGCTTATAAAGGGGGAAATTTTGTGGCTTCTCCTGATTTTCCCAAAGGTTCTAAGTTAAGAGTAGTTAATTTGGAAAACCAAAAATTTATAGACGTAGAGGTAAATGACTACGGACCGGATAGAAGTATTTTTCCTGAGAGAGTGGTGGATCTGGACAAGGAAGCTTTTGCCCGTATTGCGGATTTGAGTTCCGGGGTAATAAATGTAAAGATCAAGCCCCTTCATATCTCTTCGGAAAAATACAGGATCACCGGAGTGAGAGAAGGAGGAGCAGAAGTTACTCCCAGTGTTTCCGCTAATTCCGCTTTGATTTTAAATAATAATAATGGAGAGGTGATCTGGGAGAAAGACGGAAATCAAACTTTGTCCGTGGCCAGTTTAAGCAAATTGGTGGCCCTGAAAGTTTTTTTAAACCAAAACATCAGCCCCGAAAAGGAGGTTTTTTACAAAAAACAGGATGAAGAATATAATTATGAATATTGTAAGTCCTGGCAGTCGGCCAAAGTGGGCCTGCGATCCGGAGAGATCGTAAAAATAAAAGATCTGATTTACGCTTCTTTGGTGGGTTCGGCCAATAATGCCGTGGAGAGTTTAGTTAGAGTCAGCGGATTGAGTCGAGCCGAGTTTATTAAACAAATGAATGATTATGCCCGCTCTTTAGGCGCGGAAGATACTTATTTTAAGGAGCCCACCGGCCTTTCTCCGCAAAATGTGAGCTCAGCCCAAGATTATGCTATAATAGGTAGAGAGATCTTTAAAGAACCTTTTATAAGAGAGGTGAGCTCCACTAAAAAATATAGTTTTACTACTGTTAATTCCGAACGTTCTTTTGATCTCAAAAATACCAATTCTTTAGTAAGATATTCTGAACATACCCCGGATGTTAATATTATTGGTTCTAAAACCGGATATTTACACGAAGCCGGATATTGTTTAATGGTAAACGGCTCTAATGCCGAAGGAGAAAATATAATCGTTTTGGTTTTGGGAAGCGAGAGCCGGCAAGACAGCTTTGAAGAGATTAAGGATTTACTTAAATATGGATTTAAAACTATTTAATTTTAAAATAAGTATAAAAAGTAAAATAAGTAAAATAAGTATAAAAAGTAAAATAAGTAAAATAAGTATAAAAAGTAAAATAAGTAAAATAAGTTTATTGCTTATTCTAAAAATGTTTTATGATCAAACTTTTCAATGTTAACAAAAAATATTCTCCCAACATAGAAGTTTTGAAAGATTTTAATCTCCATGTCAGCCCGGGAGAATTTGTTTCTATTGTGGGGAAATCAGGCACCGGAAAGACCACTTTGCTTAAAATTTTGATCGGTCAGGAAAAGGCGGATGAAGGACAAGTGGTGATCGGAGATTGGGATATTACCAATATCAAAAGAAGAGAAACCCCTTATCTTCGCCGGCAAATCGGTTTTATTTTTCAAGATTTTAAACTTTTACCCAAAAAGAATCTGGCAGAGAATGTGGCTTTTGCTCTGCAAGTAAGCGGTCAAAGACCGAAAAAAATAAAATCCATTGTTCCCAAAGTTTTGGATATTGTGGGCTTAGAGGATAAAAAACACCGTTATCCTCATGAAATTTCCGGAGGGGAAAAGCAACGCACCGCTATCGCACGCGCTTTAGTTCACAGGCCCAAGATACTTTTGGCTGACGAGCCGACTGGAGATGTGGATTCCATAAATGCCGACGAAGTGATCAATTTGCTTTTAAAAATCAATCGCTTCGGAACCACGGTGGTTTTGGTTAGTCACAATCGAGAGATTATTAATAAACTCAGAAAGAGGGTGGTTACTATTGAGGACGGACGGATAATCAGCGATCAAGAGAAAGGAAAATATATTTTATAAATTTGTAATTAATATGTATGTTTATTTTATCTTTTTTTAGAGCCGTTAAATTCAGTCTTCAGGATATTTCCCGCAATTTTTGGCTTTCTATTGTAACCGTGATTATTTTAGTTTTAGCCCTTTTTTCCATTAATATGCTTTTAGTGGTTAAGGTAGTTGGGGATACGGCCATTGGAGCGGTAAAAGATAAAGTGGATATTAATCTTTATTTAAAAGGTGATGCCGGGGAAAATGAAATTGAGGCCTTGAAAAACAAAATTAATAATTTAAGTGGAGTTAAAGAAGTGGATTATATTTCCAAAGAAGACGCTTTAAAGTCTTTTCGAGAAGAAAACCTGAATAATCCGGAAGTGATGCAGGCTTTAAGGGTATTAGGCACCAATCCTTTAACTCCCAATTTGGTTATTAAGCCCAGTGATCCCGATAATATGGATAAACTGACAACCGAGCTCAACAAAATTGATAGTCCCATTATTGAATCTCGTAATTTTGTAAACCATCAGAAAATGTTGGACAAAATCAAAGCTATCACGGATAAAGTTAGCAAAGCCGGCTTGGTGATCAGTTTGATTTTTATTTTGATTACTTTATCAGTGGTTTATAACGCTATTCGGGTGGCGATTTATACTCACAACCAAGAGGTGACTATTATGAGATTAGTGGGAGCCTCAAATTCCTTTATTTATCTGCCCTTTCTGCTTTCCAGTGTTATTTATACCTTGGTGGGCATAGCGATATTAATCGGAGTTTTTTATCCTTTTTTGAGTTTACTTCAACCCTACTTGGAAGCTTTTTTCGTGGGTTATGATATTAATATCATAAATTATTTTAATAATAATTTCTTCTTCATATTTGGTTGGGAGTTTGCGGGTATCGCCTTGATCAACATTGTGGCCAGCTTAATCGCTATTCGCAAATATGCCCATATTTAAGGTTTTAAAAAAAGAGTTTTTTATCCGTCCCACTTTGGAGGTTGCCCGGGATTTGTTGGGTAAATATTTGGTGAGACAAATCGGCAAGAAAAGATTGGGTTTTAGAATAATCGAAACAGAGGGTTATGACGGGTCTCAAGACAAAGCTTCTCATGCCAGCCGAGGCAGAACCCCCAGAAACGAAATAATGTTCGGTCAAGGGGGGTATTTTTATGTTTATTTGGTCTACGGAATGCATTATATGCTTAATACCGTAACCGGCCCGGAGGATTATCCGGCCGCGGTTTTGATTCGGGGGATTGAAGGCTTTGAAGGTCCGGGCAAACTAACAAAAAAACTTAAGATTGATTTAAGTTTTAATAAAGAAATTATTTCTCCCCAAACCGGGCTTTGGATAGAAGACAGAAAGGAAGTGGTTTCTGATAAAGATATAGTGCGCCGGCCCAGGGTGGGAGTGGATTACGCCGGTTCCACCTGGTCGCAAAAGCCTTATCGCTTTATGTTAAAATAAGTATAAAAGGTAAAATAAGTAGTTTTGCCCAAAAGGTAACCCACTAGTTTTACTAGTGAGACTGGCACA
>CAZXUK010000027.1:0-11894 GCA_964644045.1 uncultured Gammaproteobacteria bacterium | reverse complement strand
ACACTTGCACTCCAAGCAAGCGCCTTCGACCACTCGGCCACCTCTCCGCACTGAAGTAAAAATTATAAATTATATAAATTATATTTTAAAATCAAGGATTCGCCCGGCATACGCCGGGCGACCCGCGTATGCGGGTCGAACCCAGGGTACCGCAAAACGGTACACTTGCACTCCAAGCAAGCGCCGGAGTTTATCCAGCGATAGCTGGGACCACTCGGCCACCTCACCAGAATTACAAATTCACAAATAAAACCACAAATTTACAAATATTTTATTCGTGTAATTTGTGATAAGATTTGTGAATTTGTAATTATCTATTTGTAATTATATATTGGATTTGTGCTTGTGCCCATCAGTATTCTTCTGATACCAAGATCCTATCTTAAAAAGAGTTTCTTCGTCAAATCTCTTGCCTATTAATTGCATGCCCACGGGCATCTCCCGACTAAAACCGCAAGGTATGGACATGGCCGGCAAACCGGCCAAAGAAGCGGCTGAGACAAAAACATCTTCCAAATACATTTTAAGAGGATCCTCGGTCCGCTCTCCGATCTTGAAAGCAATATCGGGCTGAGTGGGAGTTAAAATCGCATCCAAACTCTCCAGCTCATAATCCAGCTCTTGTTTAATTTTGGTTCTCACTTTCTGCGCTTGCAAATAATAAGCATCCTTATAACCGGCGCTTAAAGTATAGGTCCCGAGCATTATTCTTCTTTTAGTCTCCGATCCCAGACCCTTTCCCCGGCTCTGGGTATAAATTTCTTTAATTTCCTCTACCTTCTGCTCGGAAAAACCATAACGAATTCCGTCAAAACGAGCCAGGTTAGAGCTGATTTCCGAAGGAGTGATAATATAATAAACCGGAATGGCATATTTATTATGAGGAAGTTTTATGGGAACAATTTCCGCCCCCAATTCCTTAAATTTCTCCACCGCTTTCTCCACTTTCTTTTTAACTTCTTCTTCCACCCCCTCTCCGAAAAACTCCTCGGGCACACCGATTTTTATTTTTTTATTGTCCGGCTCTAAATTTTTATAATACTCCGGCACTTCTTTATCCAAGGTGGTGGCATCATTTTTATCCACTCCGGCCAAAACCCCCAAAACCAAAGAAGCGTCTTCCACTGTTTTGGTTAAAGGACCGGGCACATCGGTAGAGGAAGTCATGGCGATTAAACCAAAACGAGAAGCTCGGCCGTAACTGGGTTTAAATCCGGTAATTCCGCAAAAACTGGCGGGACAACGAATTGATCCTCCCGTATCGGTTCCCAAAGCGAACAAACACATGTCAGCGGCCACAGAGGCGGCTGATCCTCCGGAAGATCCCCCCGGCACCCTGCTTTCATCCCAAGGGTTGTGAGTGGGCCCGAAAGCGCTGTTTTCCGTAGAAGCGCCGTGGGCAAACTCATCCAAATTGGACTTGGCCAAAAGAACAGCTCCGGCCTTGTTTAATTTTTCAATTATAGTGGCGTCAAAAGGGGCAATATAATTCTCTAAAATACGAGAAGCGGCCGTGGTTTTAATTCCGCGGGTTAAAATATTATCCTTGGCTATATAAGGAATACCCAAAAGCTCTCCTTTCTCTCCCTTGGCTATTCTCTTATCCGCAGACTCTGCTTGAGCCAAAGCTTTTTCTTCACATACGGCCAAGCAAGCTTTAATTTTTTTATCTTTTTCCTTAATCCTATCCAAACAAGCCCGGGTCAATTCCACCGAGCTGATTTCTTTTTTATCCAGCTTCTCCCTGGCCTCTTTAATTGTTAATTTATTCAACACCATGATATTACGAATTCACGAATCCTGTCACGAATTCACGAATTATTTTTTAAATTATTGGGGTTAAGCGCCCTAAATATTTTACTCTATTTTTAACTTATTTAATTATTTTATATGCTTTTTTAAATAAAGCCTTGTTTTTTTTAATTTTAAAGCTACCGCATTACGAATTCACGAATCCTGTCACGAATTCACAAATTATTTTTTAAATTATTTTAGAATAAAAGCCTTAAATATTTTTGTTATTCGTGCCTTTCGTAATCATAAATTCATTATTCAAAATTCATAATTCATTATTCCAATACCCTTTTCACTTTTATTTCTCTTCCTTCCAGCTCCGGGGCTTGCTCCAGGGCCTCGTTAACTTCCGCCTTGTCCCAGTCTTCCTTCTCGTCCCGGCGCAAAATATTTTCCATATCCGTAACCTGGGCGGTGGGCTCTGCCTCGCCCGTATCCACCTCTTTTAGCTGATCAATATAGCTTAAAACTTCTGATAATTGATCTCCGTATTGATTCAATTCCTGTTCTGTTAAATCCAAACGCGCCAATTCCGCAATATGTTTTATTTGTTTTTTATCTAATTTCATAATATCAGGATATTACGAATTCACGAATCTTATCACGAATTCACAAATTATTTTTTAAATTATTGGGGTTAAGCGCCCTGAATATTTTTACTCCGTCAGAAGTAAAACTGGCTATAATAGCTAATTTTAAACCGGTTACTGATAAATATTCCTTAATTTGCTTTATATTATTTTTGGAATAATGTTTTCCTCTCTTTAATTCCAATACTATCTTATCTTTAACTATAAAATCAATATATCTTATGGCTATACATTCATTTTTATATATTACTTTATATGGCGCCTGTCTTTTAAAATCAAGACTATTCTCTTTTAAGCCTTTTGCTACAGCTTTTTCATATACTTTTTCTTGATATCCATACCCTAAATTATTATAAACTTCATACAAAACCCCCACTATATTATAACTCAACTCTTTATATATTATTTTGCCGTTTTTTGGTTCCATAATTACCAAAACTGATTTTATCAATTCGTGATTAAATTCGTGCCTTTCGTAATCATTTTTTATTCGTGCAATTCGTGATTAAATTCGTGCCTTTCGTAATCATATTAAATTTTGAAGCTCTTCCTCGCCAATAACCTTAACCCCCAGCTTCCGGGCTTTTTCGTATTTGCTTCCCGGATCCTTGCCGGCCACCACATAATCGGTATTTTTGCTTACCGAATTAGAGACTTCGCCTCCTAATTCTTTTATTCTATGCTTAGCTTCTTCTCTTGTCAACTTCCCTAAACTGCCGGTTAAAACAAATTTTTTACCCCCCAGAGGCCGGGCTTGCCCGGGTCTGAGTTCCGGGGTAATCTCTATCTCAAAACCGATTCTTTCCAGATCTTTTAAAAGATCGAGGTTTCTTTTTCGGCTAAACCAATCCTTGATACTGCGCGCCACCACCGGACCCACATCATAGATTTCCTCCCACTCCTCTTTTTTCTTACGGGAAAAATAATTTACAAATCTCTCCGGAGAAATCGTTTTTTCCTTTATCTTCTCTTCCCGGACAAATTTTCGGGCCAAAAGCAGGGCGGTTTCCTCGCCCACAAAATCTATTCCCAGGGCATACAAAAATTTGTTCAGGGCGATTCGCTTTTTGGCTTGTATGGCTTCCACTAAATTATGGGCCGATTTCTGGGCAAATCTCTCCAAGGGCAGCAAATCCCCGGGTTCTAATTTATAAAAATCGCTGATCTCGCTTACCAGGCCCTCCTCCATTAATTGCTCTATGATTTTCTCTCCCAAGCCCTCTATGTCCAAGCCGCCCTTGGAGGCCCAATGGATCAACCTCTCCCGATTAACCGCGTAACAATCCTTGTTGGCGCATTTAAGAGCCACTTCTCCTTGTCGGCGTTCAACCGGACCGGAACAAATCGGACACTTCTGCGGCGCTTCTATTTTTTTCTCCGATCCGTCCCTGAGTCCGGGCAAAACCTCCACCACCTTGGGAATCACATCTCCGGCTCTCTCTACTACCACCGTATCCCCGATTTTCAATCCTAAACGCTCAATTTCATCCGCGTTATGAAGAGTGGCCCGGCTGACCGTAACTCCTCCCACCTGAACCGGCTCAAACACGGCTCCGGGAGTTAAAACTCCGGTCCTGCCCACTTGCCAAAAAACATCCTTTACTTTGGTGGTTACCTGCTCGGCCGGAAATTTATAAGCCATCATATATCTGGGGCCCTTGCCTACCACGCCCAAAATAGGCCACAGCTTAAGCTGATTTAACTTAACCACCACTCCGTCCACCTGAAAAGCCAGGGAATCCTTGTGACTCGCCCAATAATCCCGAAAAGCAAAAACTTCTTGCAAATTCTTCTTTAAACGGTTTTGCGGAATAATTTTAAAACCCAAAAGCTGAATTAATTTTAATTTTTGCTCTTGAGTTTTTAAAGGAAAGTCTCCCACTAATTCATAACCGTAGAAATACATTTGCCTACGAGCCACTACTTTGGGGTCCAGCTGCCTCAAGGAGCCGGCCACGGCATTACGGGGATTGGCCAAAGCGGGCTTGCCTGACTGAACAAATTTTTTGTTCAGCCTCTCCAGCTCCTTCTCGGTCATAACCACCTCTCCCCTAATCTCAAGCTCTTCTTCCCTGATTTTTTTTATTATCTCCCGAGCTTCATTCTGGTTAAATCCGATTCCTGAAAGCTCTTTTTCCGTGGGCACTCTCAGCTTCAGGGGAATACTTTCTATGGTTTTTAGATTAGGGCTGACATTTTCTCCGGTCTTGCCGTCTCCGCGCGTGGCTCCCAAAACAAAAACCAACCCTTGATATCTCAAGGTTATGGCCAGGCCATCCAACTTTAACTCGCAAAAAAATCCGGATTTTAAATCCGGCTTTATTCTTTTTAGCCTGGTTATCCAATCTTCCATGTCTTGGCGAGAGAAAGAGTCAAACAAGGAGAGCATGGGAGTGGAATGCTCCACTTTGCTGAATTTCTCCAAGGGCTCACCTCCCACTCTTTGTGTGGGAGAGTCGGGGGTAATTAAGTCCGGAAATCGGGACTCTAAATCAGCCAACTCCTTTTTCAAGCTGTCCAGGGCAGCGTCACTTATCTCGGACTTGTCCAGGACATGATATAAATAACGATGATGATTTATTTCTTCTTTTAGTTTTTCTATTCTTTTTTTAGCTCCCTGCCTATCCATAGCTTTAAAATTTTAATTTGTTTCTTACTCACTATTCTACGCATTTATCACCATCACAAATACTATCATCTCCGCAAGATTCTTCAACTTTTTCAGGTTCATTATCTTTAGAAGAACAAATACATTCAAGAACCGTGTTTGAATCCTTACAATCATCTTCGCAACATTCTTCTCCATAACAAGCTCTACCTTTCTCATCTATATCAATATCATCATCCGAGTCTTCACAAAAAGGCTCACTACATTCTCCTTCATCGCAACTCCAGCCAAATTTACAATCCTTGTAATACACCCATTCAAACACACCATCATTGTCTGGATCCTCGCATTTCTGAACTTTTTTCTCATTATCCGGATCACATCTTTTATCTCCTTCCTCTGAACAGCCCGGGGGGAAAACAGAAGTACAAACATTATCATCGCAATACTCATCGTCACTACAAGTGTCTCCGCAATTATATGTCTTATCGCACCCATCGGTCACTGACCCGCATTCCACCCCCTCACAACACTCTGTTTCATTATCACAATCCGGCATACAATTATAATAAGTCAATTCGGCCTCCGCGCTCCGGCGCACTCCACCAAAAGAACCCACGGAAACAAATTTCCTATGATCATAATCCTCATCTTCCCATCTGTAATAATCCACCTTGTAAGAGCTGTCATTGGAAAGAGTTGAGGAACTTATATCAGGCGTAGAGGAGGAAAAATCCATATCTCCTCTGTCTTTCTTGTATTTATAAATAATTTTTTCCAACCCGGTCTCGGCCGCAAAATAGGCCTTGGTGGACTGGGTCTGCACCCCTCCCATTTTTATATTGGTCATTATCAGGTCCGCCAAACCCAATCCCACTATCAAAACCCCGGATAAAATAATTAAAACCATAAAAATGGCTGTGGCGCCTTGTTGGTTTTTCAAAATATTTTTGCGCATATTTTTTACAATATAATTTTACTCATAATCCCGGGCGGAAACAGTGGTCTGCATGGTAACTTTTTGTCCGGGGTAACCCCGGGGATAAACCTCGGTTTTTATAGTCAAAAGCGGCTGGGAATTGGGGACTTGGCCCTTTTTTTCAAATTCCAAGCCCTCTAACACCACATCCTCGGAAGTTAATTTCTCCTTCACCTCGCCCCTGGAAACCAAGAAACTTTCATCATCCAAAGAATAAGTAACGCATTCTCCGTTTTTGTTTAAAAATTTCAGCTCATTCCCGCTTTCCTTATAAAGGCGGTCTTGGGATATACAAGCTCCTTCTTTGTCCACTTGGGCTACTCTGACTTCCTTGGATATAACCTCGAAAACATACCTCATATCCTTTTGCATTTTCTGGGAGGCCGCCACCTCTCTTCCCGCTTTCAGGGTAATATTAAAAATCTGCATGGAAGACAAAACCACTATAATAAAAATGGCCACCGCCACCAAAAGCTCCAAAAGCGAAACTCCTTCTTCTTTTTTTGCTTTTTTTAAAATTTTTTTTATTTCCCTCATATTGTATTGATTCAATTATGCTTTTTCAAAAATTATCTGCGCCAACTATATAATTCGGTTTCCGCTTTGTAGTTGTGAACCCCCATTCTGTCTTCCCATTGCACCAAACATTCCAAAGTAAAACTGTTTTTATTTTCCTCGGAAATACTTAAAAGGCGATAAAATTTGGTGGGGGTACTGCTGGAGGTGGAATCGTGGGTGTAAAAACCTTCTTCGCTTAAATGAAGACGGGCCTTGTCGTTGGTAATCTTATCCACTCCTTCATTGATTCCTCCGGAATAATCAATCGTGTAATTATTATCTTTCGAGTCCGAGGGAATTATGTCCGTCTTCCAATCATTCCTTTCCAGCCAATTATTATCCCGTTGATTTCTCACTAATTCCAATCCTTCTTGAGCCAGCTGGCCGGCTATCAACTCGTTTTTAGACACTCGTTCGGTGCGCAAATTGTAATTTATCAGACTCAAAACTCCCACTATGCCCAAGGAAATAACAAAAACCGCCACCGCTATTTCCAAAAGGGTAAATCCTTGTTTGTTGTTATAATTTTTTTTATTCATAAAACAAATACGATCTCATTATAATTAAATCAATCCGAAACTTCAATCAAGCCAAAAGAATTTATTTTAACCGTTTTTTCTCTTCCGGAATTGGATTCCAAAATTATACTTGCCTCGGTGCCGGTTGAGGTGCCATCATAAATAATAGTCTGAGGGTCGGGAGGAAGAAAGCTTATATGCAATTCTTCTGTCTCATCTCCTGTCTCATCTCCGGAAATATTAAGATCTTTTATCTCGACCTCTGAGCCCAAACTAAGAGTTTTAGCTCCCTTGTCGGGGTCGGATTCCTTGGGCTCATCATACTCCAAATTCCCTTCTTCATAATTGATATTGGCAAAAACAACATACTCACCAGATTTTGATTCCTTCAAATAAACCCCCCAGCCACCGGAAGGCACAGAGTCCCCATACTTTACCGAGCCCAGGGTGTTGTTTTGCGCCCAACGAATATTGGCGGCCAAGGCCTCGGCTTTCATATTCAGCTCATTGTCGCGATTTCCCTGCTTGTAATTGGCAAGCATAGCCGTAGACAAAAGCCCGATAATAAATATGGTCACGAGTATTTCCAAAAGGGTAAAACCTTGATTGTTACTAAAATTTTTTCTCTGCATAAAATATTATTTAATCATCTCTGGTTTTTACCTCTATCCAGTCAGGTACCACATCTAAGTCAAACATAGTGGAAGTGGCGCAAGTATATCCGCTGTTATCGGTTATCTCCAGACTTACGCTGGTGGTCCCGCAATCATATATACCTTGATCATAATCCTCTACTTCGCATTTAAATTTAATTGAAGTGGTGGGGGTGGTGCTACTGTAAATATCCACCTTTTTGGGACTATTAGTATACCAGAAAAGCGACTGGTAAGAGCTGGTGGAGAAATCCACCCAATTATCCGGCGCTCTGGATCCGTCTTGATCCTTGTATATCCGGGAAGAAGTGGCTGTAAAATAGGTGGCCGTGCCTTGATTTATGATCTCCGGAGACCACCGGAAATTAGGTTCGGGAAATTCGTGTTTGTAAGTGGTGAAAGTTTTAGAATCAAAGTCATCTTCAATTAATTCATTATTCAATATTTCATGGGTGCTATAATCGGTATCAAATTGGACCCAATCTTCAGACCAGGTGCCAAACATTCCCCGGGTTTTCACCCACCAATAATAATCCGTATCATAATCCAACTCATCATTGCCTAATATTATAGAATCTCCCAAGCCGGAATTCTCCCAGGAAGTGGTTCCGGACTTCAGGAAAGAAGATTTATCTCTTTCGTGAGATGTCCCCCCTTTAACCTTATAACCCAATTGCCTTTCCAAGGGGTCGGAATCATCTATTTCCCACTCCAAAACAACATCTAAGGCGTCTTTAACACCGCTGCAAAGATCGGAGCTGGTGGGCATCACAGCCACCAAACTGGTGGCTGTGGGAGGCTCTTGATTAACCAACTGAACCACGAATTCTTCATCACTGGGATCCACCACACCAGAAAAAGAGCTACTCTCATGATTAAAATATAACTTCTCCAAATCAGGAGAACTGGTACTATAAGACAAGCCCTCAAATTCTTGATCCTCCGGATTTATACGAACCCCGTCTCCGGTATCATGCAGCTTAATCCAATCCCCGTTAAGCTGAGCCCAGCCATAAACCTTGTGGTCATAAGGATCATAACAGGCAGTGCAAGGCGGAGTGGTGGAGCCACTGCATTCATTTATACAATTATCCTGAAAAGCATAGCTATCCGGAGGAGAGGCACCAGACTCAAAACTGATCCGGCCGTCATCGGTTTGGGCATAACCGGAAAAATTCAAAGTATAACGGTCAATATTAACTCCATAAGTAGAAGTAGGGGTACAGCCCTCTGGATCATCAAAACAACTAAAACTGGCAAAGTTATCACCGCTCAATTTCTCGTCATAGGCATAGCCTTCCACATTATGGTCGGAAGCGTCCGCCCAGACTTCGGTCATATTGCCGTAATAATCGGAAACCTGGGAATAAACAATATCCGGATTGGTCTGTAAAAGAATTGTGGAGGTTCCGAAAAGCTTTTGTGTTTGTCCGGTCATTAATCTGACATTGTCCAAAAAGCCGAAATCATCACATTCCCCTCTGTTTTCACTGTTTTTATTAATAAATCTTAACTGAATTTGAGTTGGCAACTCCTCGGAGGAAAAAACATCTTCTTCCGCCAAGTCCACTACATAAAAATTCAAAGAATCAGTATTTCTAATACTTTTCACATCCCGCCACTCTCCATTAGGATAACTCTTGGTTTGCAGAACCGTCTCTTCTTCGGAGTCCAGTCCAAAGCTACCCATATAAAAACTTAAAAGCGCTTTATCGGAATCCTCCGGAATATCAATCACCGGAGATAAAGCATAGTTTGTTTCTTTTTCATCTTTGCCATCATTACCGCCTCGAATCTGCAGGAAAAAGTCTTCCTTTGGATCTATGCCGGAACAACTGTCTCCGCATCCAGCGGAGCTAACCACTCCCACATACTGATCTTCGTCCTCCTGAAGACATCCCCAATTATCCGAATCCTCGGCTATATCCCAACAATTATCACCCTCGCAATCAGAGCCTTCTTCAAAATCGGAATATGCTTTTATTCTGGATTCGGGGTAGCCGAAATTATCCTCGTCCAGAGAAAACTGATTGTTAAAACCAATGGCCTGAACGGAATAAGTCTCATCCCGGGCTTCAACTTCCGTGACAGCCAAAGTATATTCCGAAGTAACAATTTCATCTATAATTTCAAACTTTTCAAAACGAGGGGGGCTGGTATCCAAAACCGGCAAATCGGTTTCCTCGCTACTGGTGCTGTAATAAGGTTGATGATCATCCAATTCCAGCTTTATTTCTATATCTCCCAAATGATAGTCGTTAGAAATATTTTCATCATCTTCTTTTCCCACATCCCAATAAACCGAATACGAAATAAAAGAGTCGGCTGAAACACCCAAATCAGTCTCCCCGTCTCCGCTATAATCCCCTACTTCTCCTTGAGAAGAAGTAGCAAAAGACAAAAGAGAAGAATCTTCTATGGAAGTCCACTCTCCCTCTCCTCCTATTCGATAAGAAAAGCCGGGAGTGACAAAATCGTTATCATCGGAAATGGAAAAATCAATCTTGACCTTCCCTGTCTCGGTTTTGGTTATATCCTGTTGCTCCGCTGTTAATTCTTTAATTTGGGGAACGGAATTGGTTAAATACCCCACGGAAGTGGAAGCAAAAGAAGGATATGGATCCACATTAGAAAGATCTTCTTGATCTAAAATAAATAAAATTTTATATTGAAAAAATCGGTTTCCGGAATTTACCGTAAACTTCTCGGGTATCTGCTCAGCGGAGCAACTAACTTTCATTTCCCCGGATCCCAAATCATCAACTGAACATTCGGAAGAAGTGGAATTTAAAGAATTGTCGGTAATCACGGTCCAATCTTTATCAAAAAGTTCGGCTGAAGTGGAAGCGGCTCGCAAGGCCAGTTTCATTATATCTGTCTCCCTGGGGTATTTACCTTTCCAAGAAATCTCAAATATGGCATTATCCTTTTCTCCGGCATCATAAGGGGAAGAGACAAAAGTGGCCAAATTGTAAACCTCAAAAGCCACTTCTTCCAAAGCGGGGGATACGGTTAAATCGTCTGTCCCCAGATTAGCCCTGTATTGAATATATCTTTTGTCATTAAACTCCTCCAGAGGAAAAGTGCCTTCCTTGGGCAAAGAATAATGCTCCACCGAGGTGCTGGCCCATTTGCTCCAGTCTTCTCCTTCATCACGGGCCCTAACCCATAATCTTACACTGGTTTTATCAGGAATATCGGCTTCCCATCTCAAATTTCCGTATTTGGGATCATCTACCAAAGTGTCAATTTCCCTGGAAGTAAACCAACTTTCATAAATCCTGTCCACTCCCGTAAATTTATACTTCATACTGGTGGAAGCCAAAGTGGGCACCCGGGTAGATGCTTGATTCTGTCCCGGAGCGTTGGAAAGAAAAACCGCTCGATACTGGGCATAACGATCATCTACACCATCTTGAAAAAAATCATTAGTGTTTGAGTCAAAATCAGGATCTGTAAAGAAAGTGTATTGAGCTTCGTCCTCGGTCTCTCCCGGACCGCACCACTTGGTCCAATCGTCTCCGGGCGTATCATCCGGTCCGGTGCGAAGCTGGAAAGCGATTTTGGAATCCGCGGGTAGCTGTTCCTCCCAATTAAAATTGGTCAGGTTATTGGTTCCGTCATAAAGCGAGGACTCAAAAGTGGAGACATTGGTGGTTATTCTAAGATCTTTTAAAGTCGGGGTTACGGTCAGATCGTCTGTGCCCAGATTAAGCTTGTATTGGATATATCTGTTTCCGTCCAAAGAAGGATGGGAAAAATAATCAAAACTGTCCAGGGAAGAGGAGCCGTTCTCTTCCAAGGAGACATATTCATAGCTCAAGGGGATCCAGGACTGATTTTGAAGCTTGTCAGTGCTGGTGCCGGCGCGCACCCAGAGCCTCATACTGGTTTTATAGGGAATATCGGCTTGCCATTTGATCTTGCCGTAATCCGGGTCATCGTATTGGGTGTCAAGTATGCGGGAAGTGAAATTGCTTTCATAAACCCGGTCATAGCCGGTGAAATCGTATTCCAGGCTGGTGGAGGACAGAGTGGGAACCTCGGCGCTACCTACGGAGTCGGAAACCAAGACAGCCCGGTATTGGGAATAGCGGTCGCTTGCCCCGCCCTCATCACTATCATGAAAAAAATCATTGGTGTTTGAGTCAAAATCAGGATCTGTAAAGAAAGTGTATTGAGCTTCGTCCTCGG
>CAZXUK010000026.1:0-12685 GCA_964644045.1 uncultured Gammaproteobacteria bacterium | reverse complement strand
TCCTACTATGGCTATAACTTTTCCTTTTTCTATTTCTATTTCCTTAAAATTTTCCTTTTCTCCCAATTTATTCAATCCGGCAAAAATAGTTATTTTTTCAATTTCTTCTTTGCTCATTTTTTTTCTATTAAATATTTATAAATATTTTCCGCTGCCACAGCACCCTCGCTGCAAGCTGTAATTATCTGCCTAAAATTATTGGATCCATTAGTAATATCACCAGCCGCCCAAACTCGATCCTGATCTGTTTTTTGATCCTGACCTACCTCCACATATCCTTGCTTATTAATTTTTACCCCTAAAATATAAATTAATTCTCTTTGAGGAACTGTTCCTATTTCTATAAACAAACCTTCTACAGTTAATTCTTTTTTGCCCTGATATGGTTTATCTAAAACAACTTTTTCCAACTTTTCTTCCCCTTTTAAAGATTTAACCTCAGTATTAAAAATAACTTCAATTTTGTCATTATTTTTTATTTGCTCAATCCAAGCCCTCTCCCCTCTTAAACTATCCTTACGATAAATTTGATAAACTTTACTGGCTACTTCAGATAAATAAAGAGAGGAAATATTAGCGCTGTCGCTCCCTCCAATTACTGCCACGTTTTTATCCCTATAAAACATAGCGTCGCAAGTAGCGCAATAAGAAACTCCTTTTCCTAAAAATTCATTTTCCCCGGACAAATTTAATTTACGATGTTCAGTTCCGCTAGCCAATAAAATTGTCCGAGTCCAAAATTCTTTACCGCTCTCAGTTTGCAAATAAAATTCATCTTTCCCGGTATTTTTTATTTCCTTAACTTTATCCAAAACTATTGAAGCTCCCAAAGATTCAACCTGCTGTTGCATTTTAGTAACCAACTCCACTCCGCTGATTTCTGGTTCACTGGGATAATTACAAATTTTATGAGCTTCCAAAACCAAACCTCCGGGAGACTGACCAATAATTAAATTGTCCACCTTAAACCGAGAAGCATAAATAGACGCGGTCATTCCCGCTGGTCCGGCCCCGATTATAATCAAAGAATATTTATTTTTTTCTGCCATATTTTATTAGTTTAATTTTTTATTCTGCCTCTTAATTTTTCCGCGCTCAAAACTCTCCTAATGGCAATAATGTAGGCTACGGTTCGCAAATCAATTTTTTTCTCTTTTTCTTGCCATATTTTCAATATCTCCTGAAAGGCGCCAATCAATTTCTGCTTTAATTTTTTCTCTAAATAATCACTATCCAGAATATTACCGGTTCGGTTTTGAGACCATTCAAAATAACTGCAAATTACTCCTCCGGAATTAGCTAAAACATCCGGAATTACTTTTATTCCTTTATTAAACAAAATTTTATCAGCTTCATAACTAATTGGCCCGTTAGCAATCTCCACTATATATTTAGCTTTGATCCTATCAACATTCTCTTTGGTAATTTGATTTTCCAAGGCGGCTAAAACTAAAGTGTCAACCGGAAGTTCTAATAATTCCTGGTTACTAATTTTTTGAGCTTTTTTATACTCGGAAATTTTACCTTTTTCTTCTTTGGTTTGAATAATTTCTTTTATGTTTAAACCTTGGGGGTCATAAACTCCGCTCCGGCTATCGCTAACCGCTACTACTTTAAAACCGTTTTCAGCTAAAAACCGGGAAATATACATACCAGCATTACCAAACCCCTGAACCGCTATTTTTAAATTATTTTTCTTTAATTTAAATTTTTTAACTACTTCCTGTATTATAATAAACCCTCCCTTAGCGGTAGCATCATTTCTAAGGGAACAACCCTGCAACTCCAGGGGCTTACCAGTAATCATTCCGGGCTCATGACGGCCTACTTTTTTTTCATACTCATCCAACATCCAGGACATTATTTGAGAATTAGTATAAACATCAGGAGCCGGAATATCTTTATCCTGCCCTAAATCTTTATAAAAAGCATCAATAAATTTTCGGCTAACCTGCTCTAGTTGCTTAAAAGAAACTTTATGAGGATCAAATTTAACTCCCCCTTTAGCTCCGCCATAAGGTAAATTTACCAAAGAATTTTTAATTGTCATCCAAAAAGATAAAGACTTAACTTCGTCTTCACTAACTTCAGGATGAAATCTAATACCTCCCTTACCCGGACCTAAGGCATTATTAAAAATAATTCTCCAAGCAAAAAATTTTTTTCTTCCCAGATTTATTTGAGTTTTGTTGACTTTTCTGGGAGTAGAAAGAAATTTTATTTCTTTTTGGCTTAATCCTTCAATCTGTTTAATCTCCGCTAATCTTTTAGTAACATTGGAAAAAACTTTGTTTTTCATAAAATTAAATTTTACCAATCTAAACAAACCTTTTTAAATCTGATTTAAAGGCTAATTAATTATTTTAATCTTTTTATAAAAGAACTAAATATGATTAGAGTAGAAAAGTAAATTTTACTTTAAGTTAATTATAAAACTGATTCTATTTCTTCCTTAAGAGCATCTTTGCTTCTTAATCCTATAAATTCTTTAATAACTTTCCCGTCTTTAAAAAGCTTCATATTAGGAATACTTTGAATCTGATATTTAATTGCTAAGGTTTGATTCTCGGCCGTTTCAGTGTTTAATTTACAAACCTTTAATTTACCTTCCATTTCTTCTGCTAATTGATCCAAGCCCGGAGCCATCATTAAACAGGGTTGGCACCAAGGAGCCCAAAAATCAACTAAAACCGGGGTCTTTGAATTTAAAACTTCTTCTTCGAAATTTTGACTTTCCACATTAATTGTTTTTGACATAAGCTTTAATTAATTATAATCATTATTTGTTTTTAATTATTTGTTCTAACAAAAATTCTGTATCTTTTCTCTCTTTGGTTTTAAGAGAAGATAGGCAAAAAGATAAATTTTCTTTCAAATATACTTCCATTACCTTTTTTAAAGCTAAATTAATAGCATAAAATTGAACTGTTATTTTATGACAATCCTCATTTTTTTCAATCAAATGGGAGAGTCCATCAATTTGACCCTTAATAATATTCAACCTTTGCTCTATAGTTTTTTTATTTGCTTCTTTCTTAGCTACTTTTTTCTTGGCTTGTTTTTTAATTTCTTTATCCATATTTTTATTTTACACCCTCTAGGGGTATATGTCAAATTATTGCACGCGACCATGTTATACTTGACACTTTAGGAACAAAAAAATGAGAAAATCCAGAAGAAAGGCTTGGGAGATGGCTATTGGACTGAAAGTTTCTAAAAAATGTGCTAATATCGATAGGTTTAAACAGTTAGTTAATAAATCTATTGATATTATGCAAAGTAAAGCGCAACAGGAGCTAAATCCGAAGCATTATCCATTATCGGATGAAGCCAAAAAACGGTTAAAGTGGATGTATATAATTCATTTTGAAACCGGTGACAAGATAGCCAAGGCAGCCGGGAAAATCGGAATATCAAGGCAATGGCTTTCAACCATACACAGTATTTGGATTGATTCAGAAAAAAATCCTTATTCGCTGGAGCCTGAGTCAAAAGCCCCGAAAAACACAGATAAACGGAAAAGGATTGAAAAGTCAGTGGAAAGCAAAATCATTGAAGTTAGGAAAGATTATCACTGGGGCAAGGATAAACTAACAACTGTGCTGGAGAGAGATTACAACATCAAAGTGGGAGCAACTACGATTAACCGATATTTAGGCAAACACGGACTGTTGGATATTAAAATATCAAACCGGTTAAAAACAGCGCATAAGGCTAAGTTGGAGCAAAAACAGAAATATCGACCGCCCAAAGAGATAAAGGACTACAAGCCGGGAGCTTTAGCGGAAAAAGACATGAAATTTATCTTGAAAATCGGGGAATTTGTTAATTGGAACAAACCTAAGGCTAAGGAAAATTTCTGGTATCAGCATACTGTGACCGATTCATTTACCAGATTGCGGACAATCGGATTGGCCGAAGACTCGGAAAGCAAAACGGCCGTGGCTGTCCAGGAAGAATGCGAAGCAAGGTTTCCCTTCCCCATCGCTTGCGTCAATACGGACAACGGCGGAGAAAATGAAAAGGATTTTGATAGCCATTTGGAAAAGAACAAGGTGATCCATTTCTACTCTCGTTCGGGAACCCCCACAGACAACCCCAGGGTGGAAAGATCGCATTTAACCGATGAAGTGGAATTTTACCAACGAGGGAACCTTTGTCATAATTTTGAAGAACAGAAAAAGAAAATACTGGAATGGGAATATATCTACAACAATGTGCGACCGCACCAAGCGCCAGGAAACTTAACACCAATGGAGTTTTACAGACTTTGGAAGGAAAATCCCGAGGAAGCTTACAAAATAGCTGAAAAATGGAAAAATTATCTTAAAAAACAACAGAAACGTCTGGCTAATTCGCGAAAAATGAAAAACAGAAAAAAAATCGCCAAATTAATGGATCAAATTGATAAAAAACTGGCCAAATCTAATAATTAAAAGGTGTCAATTATGTTCATGGACTTGAACATTAAAAGTGGACCTTATACTAATTAGTGTGATGGAAAACTAAAAAATAGTGAGATATAACTATAAACGGGGGATTATAACTCTAATTAAAACCCATATAATCGAACCCCAATTCTTTAAAATTTTTATTTACCATCGAACAATACAGTTCTAGAAAAACTACTCTTGTATATCCAGATGTATTCACTTTCCCAGTCCATTGATTACCACCTCCGGGAGGGTACTTATTTAAACCTTTGATCGTCTGCTGTGCTTGTCCCTTATTTTTAATTTTACCGATTTGTCTCTGAAACAAACTTTAACAACCCCTCTCTTTTTTTACACACTACAAGAGTAGTCAGTACCGGCACTGAAATAATACCGAACTTTTTGATTGTTTCTGATATACTAGAGAGGAAATTGTCCTTTTCTTTTGGTTCTAAATCAATAATTTGAGGGAAAGTATTAAGTAGTTGAGGGTAAGTTATATGATCATAATTATAACTTACTAAATAGCGTTTTTGAAATACGGGAACAAATAAAGAACTCTCGAAAACTTCTTGTTCCCTCTTTCTTAGTTTTGAAAGCACCTTTTCATTGATTTCCGAAATACCCGAATCAGAAGAGTATAGACCGGGAAGCAACTCTCCGGATATTTTATTCACTTCAGCGGCTACATCCGAGCGACTTTGGAAAAAACTGTTCCATACCAAAATAAAATTACCATCTTCGTTTAAAAAATCATAAACCTTTTCATACCTATTGCTTTTATCAAGCCAATGAAAGGCGGTAAAAGCTACCACTGCTTCATATTTTTTGTTGGAAGTAAAATTTTCGAATAAATCTCCAATTGCTTCTACGTTGTTATATTCTTGTACTTGATCTTTTAAAATAGCAACCAAATTCCGACCCGGTTCAATGGCGGTAACTTCTCCCGCCAACTCCGCCAATTCTCGAGTGGCTATTCCGCTTCCGGCTCCGATCTCTATCACCCGAGACTCTTTGGTAATATAATAATGGTCCCTTAAATCCTTATATAGCTGACCCGGGTAAGAGGGTCTGATATGATCATAATTCCGGGCATAAACATCAAAAGAATTGTTAAATTTTAGGGTCATGATCTATATTATTAAATATTTTTAGTTGATCAACCAACCTCAATAATTCCTGGCCCAAATGGGCTGATACTTGGCCTCTTTTCCGCAATAGATGCATTGTCCCGTATTAAAAGATGTCTTTTCTTCTAAAGGTAAACATCTGGTAGTGGCTTTGGTTTCCTCTTTTATCGCTTCTTCGCATTTTTGGTCTCCGCACCAATCGGCATGCACGAAACCTCTTTTGCCTTTCATAATATCTTTAAACTCCTCGTAGTCATCTACTTGGTGGCTGTTCTCCTTAACGAAGTTCTTGGCTCTCTCATATAAATTGCCCTGGATCTCCTCCAACAGGTCCGGTATTTTTTGATCCAATTCCTTTATAGGGATATCGATTTTTTCTCCGGTGTCCCTTCGGGCCACCACTACTTTTTCTTTTTCCAGATCCTTGGGGCCGACTTCCACCCTTAAGGGAATCCCTTTTAACTCGGCGTCATTGAATTTCCAGCCGGCGGAATGCTCTCCGGTGTCCACTTCCGCTCTCACGTCTTTATCGCGTAAAGATCTTTGGATATCTTTGCCGGTGGTTAAGACCTTTTCGTCCTTTTCCACCCCGATCGGAATGATACGCGCCTGAACCGGGGCCACTCGAGGCGGGATCACCAATCCTTTGTCGTCCATATGGGTTAAAAACATCCCTCCCAAAGCCCGGGTGGAAAGACCCCAGCTGGTCTGCCAAGCGTATTCGGTCTCTCCTTGTTTATCTTGAAAATCAACCTCGAAAACCTTGGAAAAATTCTGTCCTAAATTATGGGCTGTGGCTATCTGCAAAGCGTTGCCATCCAAAAGCAGGGCCTCACAACTCATAGAATAAAGAGCTCCGGCGAACTTTTCCTTTTCCGTTTTTTGCCCGATGGCAACAGGTATAGCCAAAATTTCATTAAAAAATTTCTCATACATTTTTAACGAATTATATACTTGATCTCGAGCTCCCTCATAAGAATCGTGCACGGTATGAGCTTCTTGCCAAAGGAATTCCGAGGTCCGCAAAAAAGGAAATGGCCTCAATTCCCACCTGATAACATTGGACCACTGATTGACCTTAAAAGGAAGGTCCCGCCAAGAGGATATCCATTTGGAAAAATAATGATACATCAAAGTTTCGGAAGTGGGTCGTACCGCTAACTTCTCGGACAGTTCTTCGCCCCCGCCATGGGTAACCACCGCCAACTCGGGAGAAAATCCTTCCACATGCTCTTTTTCCTTGGCCAACAACCCTTCCGGGATCAAACAAGGAAAATAAATATTATCACACCCCTGATCTTTGATCTCGGCGTCCAGATTAGCTTGGCACTTTTCCCAAATGGCATAAGCGTAAGGTCGAAAGATCATGGAGCCCTTGAAAGGCCCATAATCGAATAATTCCGCCCTTTTGGCGTAATCCAAAAACTGTTCTGAAATTGTATTTTTCTTTCCTGTCATAAATATCTTCTCTTTTTTTGTTTCTAGTATACAGAACAACTACAAAATGGTCAAAATTTAATTAACTTTTTATTTTCTTTACCATGTCTTTAATAGTAGGATGACTGTAAACATCTTGCAAGTCAAGATAAAGCCCATTTTCCTTTATTTTATTCACTAATTCCGCTACTGACAATGAATCTCCTCCTACTTCAAAAAAACTATCATCCAAACCAATCTCTTCTTTTTTTAATACTTGCTTCCATATTTTAAGTATTTTTTCTTCCAAATGAGTGGAAGGTTCTTGATGAGCAAGCTCTGTTCTTTCTAGATAATCCTTGAAATGTTTATATAAACCTACTCTTTGTATCTTACCCGACATTGTTTTTGGGATACCGTCCACAATAATCAATTTTGTTGGAATTTTAAAATAAGGCAATTCTTTTCTAGCAAATTCTTTGAGCTTCGCCTTGCTTTTTTTATTTTTTTTCTTCAAAACAACTCCAGCAACAATATCCTCCCCTAAAGTAGGGTGAGGATATCCAAAGGCCACAACAGACGAAACATCCGGATGCTTTAAAAAAGTTTCTTCAATCTCCCGGGGAAATATTTTTTGCCCACCTTTATTTATTATCTCTTTAACTCTTCCCTGAATA
Organism: uncultured Gammaproteobacteria bacterium; assembly: GCA_964644045.1. Lineage (GTDB taxonomy): Bacteria > Patescibacteriota > Patescibacteriia > Patescibacteriales > JAGXOH01 > JAIOTG01. Next base: position 5,029 of record CAZXUK010000026.1, on the reverse strand, counting down.
TAAAGATATCCGTCTTTATCAAAATAACCAATATCCCCGGTTTTTAACCATTCTTTATAAAAAGATTTTTTATTAGCTTCTCCTTTATTGTCATAAGATCTAATCACATTATCTCCTTTAATAACAATCTCTCCAATCTTATATTGTTAAAATTGTATAGCTGCCAAAAAGATGATTCATTATACAAAAAGGAGTCTTCTGCAAAATCTATCTCTTTGTTTTTTGTTTTAAAAGAAAAATTTTGTAATGGCATTGATAAACCGTATCCAAGTAGTTTAGTGCAAGCTTCTTTCATTGTCCAATACAAAAAAAACTTATACATTATTTCTTTTTTGTTGTACGTATCTTTAAAAACGTCTAAAAATTCCTCTTGAGAAAAACAAGTTTGGGCTACTTGAGTAAAATCTAATTGGCGATAATGTTCTATATCTACTCCGATTAAGAATTCTTTTGAAATAGCAAGAACTACAGCATCCTTGGCATAAGATAAACTAAATTCAATATCGTTATCTCCATTGTTTTTTGCAATAAATGGGCATCCATAAGAATCTTCTTTAAAAATTATAGATTTGGGACTTGACCGGAGATACCGAGATAATATTAATCTTAAAAAAATATGGGCAATTAAAAATTTTATTGCATCATTTCTGTAATGATAAAATTTAGCACGATTTTTTTCCTCTTTACTAAGTAAATCAAAATATTTTTTAAAATTAATTAAACTTTCATCAGGTTTTATTATAAAGATGTGCGCTTCATTGGAAAAAATATTCCCTCCACGATTAAAAACCTCTTGCGGCATAAATAACTTTTTATTTTTCTATTATATGCGCCATACCATAAAAGGCTTTTTCCTTGCCCTTTAAAAATGCCCACATTTGATCCCCGAAACTAAAATGCCACCATTCTTTAGGATTACAGGAAAAATCAGCCGAATCCATAATGTTATACAGAAGCCTTCTGTTCTTCTTGGCTTCAGTTTCCGTAAACCCTAATTTTTCTTTTTCCATTTTTTCAAAATAATCAAGATGAGATCTTTCTGAAATATCATCAAAAATTGTTCCCATCTCCAATAATTGACCGGATTTAATGTGGCTCAGGGTTAAATCTACAGCTCCACCTGTAAGATGGGGCGGAATATTCTTTTCCAATTGTTCTTTTGTTTTACTCCCCGGAGCCCAATATTCCTTTACTTTTTCCCTTGCTTCTTCTTTGCTCAAATAAGGATACAGTTTTCTAATAAGTTTTGGCATTTCCTCAAAATAAAAATGATTTTGAACGTCTATTGGTCTGTAAGCGTCAAACACAAAAAGTTCTAATCCGATCTCTTTTAACTCTTTATTGATATTGGCCATTTTCTCCGCCAAGGTGCGCCTGGCCAATAATTGCGGAATGGAACCCGGAATGGAATTATAATAAGGTGGATTCCATTCGGCATGATAGTGGTTTATACCTTTTATCCCATAATCATGCAAAGAAACAAGGTCTTCTTTGTGTTGATTATTTTCTTCTATTTCAATATAAATATAATCATCGATCTTATTTCTCAAGCCGACAGATGTCTTAGGAATTTTCTTATCCCTGAAATTCCATATATCTTTTATTATTTTATTCATAGCTTTTCAAGTTCATTTTCAAAAATATTTTATAAAATTAATCAAGCGAACATAGGATTACTTTAAACTATTTCTTTTCTTGCATCAAGTCCTCTATAACCTTCTTATGTTACCTTTATTGGGGCTATTATTTTAAACTCTTCTCTGTTTGGGGCTCCTAAAAACAACTTTTCCCCTTGGTTAAAAGATAAACATCTGTAATGGGGTTAGGTCTTGAATTTTGAATTATACGAATTCTATATGATTTTACTTGCCGACTTCCAGAGTATGAACATTAAAAGAGCTATTAAATTTTAGGAATGATCTTGTATTAAGGTCATCAAGTCCTGAATTTTGAATCCATCCCTATAAATTAAGCATCAGCTCTCGGAACCGAAACCCTTTTGATCTCGTCCCGCAGAAACATCAAAGTTTCGGGTTTCAAGTTTTTTCTTGTCTTTTGAAACTTGTCCGGCGGAAGCAGAAAATTCAGATCTTGGTCGATCGTTCTTTGGGTTATATTCTTGTCTATAAAATCGTCCAGTTCTTTTAAAAAGTCCGCGATATTTTGATCGAAATACTCCTCTACAATTTTTTTATCATAACCATAGCCCCGCATAAAAAAATAATGGATATCATAAAGGTCCCTGGAAGCTATGCCTCTGCCTTTTTTGAAGCGGTCCACCAACGCGATCAATTTGTTGGCGAACATGGTCTCGATCGTCTGGCAATATAGAATCTTGTTTATCTCCACCAGTCGGACCGCCTCGTATTTGTTCCCCTTTAAGGGCGGGAAAAAAGTATCTATTTTTAAATTATTCCGGCTCGAACCCTCTCCTGGATACCTCAAAAAATATTGGGGCGCTTTTTGGCTTTTATCTTTTATCTCCAGTCCCAGCTCCTCAAAGATCATTTCCAGATGTTTTTGAACCTTGGGAACTTCTTTCTTGTCTCCCGCCAGATCAAAATCCAGATCCACGGAAAAACGGTCAAGCAAATTTCTCATAGAGGCGCAAGTTCCTCCTTTAAAGCGCAACACCGAGACCAAATAACTGTCCTCGGCGATCTCTTTTAACACACGAAACATCCAAGCTTTATGAACAGCGTCTTTTTGTTGGGGTAAAAACATAAAAATTATTTACTAATTTTATAACCCACTTCTCTTCGGATTTCGTCCACTTTTTCCCAGTCCACCAGATCCTCGCCGTCCAGATAATGCTCAGGGTTGAAATAAAGCAGGTCAGCCACCGCCCTCTCCGGCTCGGCCTGATAATAACCGCCGCCTAGACTGATCCCGGAAGAATTGAACAAATATTTGTCACTCAGTTGCCTGACTATATAAAAATTACCGCCCAGAGAAAACTTCTCGGACTTGGATCCGATCAAGGTAATGGCGGAAGGACTTTGGAAAATGACCCCGTGCCGGGCCAAAACGGTCTCGGTGCTCAAGTAGGCAAAACCGTTTAAAGATCTTATACCCAAAAGCACCGGATCTATGTCCTCGGGTTTTTTTAGAGAGTAAAAGCCCTTGTGTATCCGGTGCAGCAATCCTTTTTGCGTATATCTTTTTAAAGTGGTGTAAAGGGTGTTTTTATCCTTTATCTGCCATAAATTGGCCAGGTCTCCGGCATGAAAAAGAACCTCGCCCATCTCGGCCAATTTTTTAAACCTATCTGAAGTATTGTCCCTTTTTCCTGTACTCATATGTACATTATAAAGGAACATTATTTATTTGTCAAATTTTATCAGTCGAGACCAGGCCTTAGATTCCGGATTTTTATCTTGGGATGTAATCTAAAGATTATTTCACCCTGGCCACAAGATAAGCATCTAAGTATTTGTTGCCTTTCTTGGCTTCCTTTTTTAAAGTCCCCTCCAATTCAAAACCGTTCTTCTCAAGAACTCTTCTAGAGGCCGGATTGAAAGTAAAAACCTTGGCGGTTATTCTTTTTAATATTATCCCTGTTATAACCAAAAATTTCAAGCTTTACCGGACGAATCTCCCCAGAACAAACACCTCGTCCCCGATCTTTTGATCACTGTCGGGAAAAATTATACATTCATCTTCTCCGGCCACGTATTTCTCTTCGCCGTCCCAAGCAAAAACTTCTCCCGGAGTTAATTTTTTAAAATCGGCAAAATCCTTAACAAAGCCGAAGTCCTCGGTCTTCTTTTTAACGGCCCGGACCACCTGAACCGATCTTTGGGGTCTCTTGTTGTATTCCCCCGCTTCATTTTTTACGGCCCCGAAATACTCCAAAAACCGCAAAGCCGAGACATAGGCCAGATCGGCGTTCTCTTCCGACTGATGGAGAGAGCCGCACTCCAGGCATATCCCCGGCTTGCCTTGATTGTACATATAGCCGTCGGTCGCTCCCGGCTCAATATCATCCCAGTCGAAAGAGACAATATCAAAATCAAAGATCCCGACGATATCCCGGCAATCCTCCCCGCAAATAATAAAAGGGGTGGCCTCCTTGTTGTTGCTGGCGTGCAGATCCAAAAGAGCGTCGCACTCGTCCAGTATCGGCATCAGCTCTTTAGCCCTTCTCTCCTCATAATTTTCAACTCCCGCCTCTTTTAGGAAACATCGATTCAAATTCTTTTCCGTATACCGAACATCCCGCTCTATGGCCTCGGGGTTGGCATAGACAAAATAAACTTCCCCGGCCTCGGGCTCAATGTTCTTTATCAATTTTTCCAACGCAAAAACTCCGGCCCTCTCATCTCCGTGCACGCCGGCGAAAACGGCCAACTTTTTTCCGGGCTTCCCTCCCTTTTTTTTAGTAACACCTTGGGTCATAATTTTTTATTTAATATTTAAACAATACCGAAAAGCGGAACAAAACCGCAAAAATATATTTCAAAAATAAAAACAGCAAATAAAGTTAGGGGAGATACACGTAAATGTATCTCCCCTATTTCGATGGATTCAAGCAAAGATCAACGAATTATTAGGGCCCAGTAATTCCTTTGGTCATAGACTCCGTCAACCAAAGACAATTCCCGGAACCCTAGCTTACTATACACGCTTCTGGCGGCCACAGCTTTCCTATCCGTCCTCAAAAAGATCTTTTCAACTCCCTGGAGAAGAGCCCGGCCCAATAACAGCTTGGTCAAGCTCTTGCCGATATCCCTCTCCCTGTAGTCGGGAGCGACTCCGAGTTCGTCAATGTAAAACCCGACCTCCCCCGGATCAAAAAATTTTTTGATCTCAGAATTGGAGGCCAATTCGGCTAATTGTTGGGCGTCAACTCGATAACCCCAAGTAAAACCGACTACTTCAAGCCTTTCTTTTTCGGATAGGGAAAGGAAGCCGGAGGCTCCGTCTTTGGCCATTTCCCTTCGCAGATCATCCATAACCCCGGGAACGGTCCAGAAATCCTCGTTCCAGGGCGGCTCCTTCCAGATCCGGCAATACACGGAAGCGCACT
>CAZXUK010000025.1:0-13825 GCA_964644045.1 uncultured Gammaproteobacteria bacterium | reverse complement strand
TGGGCAGGAATTTAATTATTGATATGGGCCGGGTGAGTATTTTGGTTTTAAGCGTGTATTTGGCCTGGCAAGGAGAGGTTACTATCGGTTCTTTGGTGTTTGCCGTTACTTTATCCGAGAAGGCTTATTTTTCTTTGTTTCGGCTTTCCAGATTTTATGATCGTATGGAAGAGGGAGCAGAAGCGGTGAATCGGCTTGCGGATATAATAAACGAAGAGCCGAGCATTAAAAGTCCGGAAAACGGTATTAAACCGTCCAAAATAAAAGGAAGATTGGAATTTAAAAATGTTGATTTTAGCTATGATAGCCAAAAATCAAAATATTTCAAAGCATTAAAAGATGTGAATTTGGAAATCCAGCCGGGCGGGGTTACGGCTTTGGTCGGTCCTTCCGGAGGGGGCAAGACCACTATTGCCAAGATGATTTATCGCCATTATGACCCCCAAAAAGGACAGGTGTTGCTGGACGGCTACGATTTGCGGGAGTATGATTTGCGGGCGTTGAGAAAGTCTATTGCTATTGTTCCCCAGGAAGTGGAAATATTTGATTTGAGCGTGAAGGACAATATTTCTTATGCCAAATCAAACGCCTCTTTGGCCGAAATTAAACATGCGGCTCAAGTGGCCAATGCCGAGGAATTCATTAATAATTTACCCGATGAATACAATACTTTGGTGGGCGAAAGAGGAATGAAGCTTTCCGGAGGGCAAAGGCAAAGGATTGGTATTGCCCGGGCTGTTTTGGCTGATCCGTCCATTCTTATTTTTGACGAAGCCACCAGTAATCTGGACAGTTATAGTGAAAAATTAATTCAACAGGCCATGGAGAGGCTGGGCAAGGGAAGGACTATGATTCTTATTGCTCATCGCCTCAGCACTATCAAAAAAGCGGATAAGATTATAGTTTTGGAAGATGGGCAAGTGGTGGAACAAGGTGGCCATAATGAGTTGGCGCAGAATAAAGGCGGTTTGTATCGCAAGTTATTGGATCTGCAAAAAACGGGTAATGTGGAATAATCTAAGCTTGAAATTAAGAATTTCAAAGTCAGGCCTCGGTTGTTTTACGATAATTAACAGAAAATAAATCTTGAGTTTTGAATTTATTAATTTAATAAATTTTATTTATGTCACCAATTTCATACCTTCTCCCCGGCGCCATTATCGGAGCCGTCGCGGTTTGGCTCTATAAAGAGAAAAAGATTAAGGAGAGTGAGCAAGAAATTAAACGCCTGGAACGAGAAAGAGGGGAACAAGAAGAAGACGCTTCCGGGCTGGAGAGCTTTAATGAGAAGAGGCAGAAGAAAATAGAAGGGCGCAAGGATAAAATTGTAGAGGCGATTAAAGAGAAAGGAAGTATCCAAACCGGTGAAGTCGCGGATATGTTTGAAGTATCCAGAAACACCGCTTATCGATATTTGGAGGAGCTGGAGAAAGAGGGAAAGCTGAAACAGGTCAAAAAATTCGGTCGAGGCGTCCGCTACCGGCTTTCTAAATAATCGCCTAAATGTATCATACTGTAGTGTGATACATTTTTAGTTATGGCAATTCCTTTTAAAAATCATAAAAACGCGCATTAATTTGGATCTATGTATTTAGTCCTAATTTTTGTCATAGCCCGATTTTTGCTATAATTTTAATATAATTAATTGGAAATTTATGTTTAATCCTTTTAAATTTTTTGCAACTGACAGCTTAAAGCATTTACATGAGCACGTCAGCGCCTTGGTGGAGGGCAAGTTGTGGCTCAAAATTTTGATCGGCATGTTCTTGGGTGTGGGTGTTGGGCTTCTGCTTAGCTCCGAGTTCGGATTGTTGAGCAAAGAAAATGCGGAAACCGTGGGCAGTTGGCTGGCTTTGCCCGGGCATATTTTCCTTACCTTGATTCAGATGATAGTTATTCCTTTGATTTTAGCTTCCATTATCAGGGGGATAGCGGCCAGTGAGAATTTTGAGCAATTGAAAAAAATGGGAACAGGGTTAGTGGTTTATTTTCTTTTTACCACCATTATCGCCGTTAGCATAGGAGTGGGGATTACCCAATTCATTAAGCCCGGCCAATATGTGGATACTTCCGCTTTTGCTCAAGAATTCGGCAATGTTCAAATTAATAAAGAGGAAATAGAGCAGAAAGAAATAAAACTGAATGAATTGCCCGGGAAAGTGGTGGCAACCTTGCCGGATAACCCCCTTAACAATATGGTAAATATGGAGATGTTGCAGGTGGTTATATTTTCCATAATAATAGGATTGGCTCTGGTAAGCATTAAGCCGGAAAAATCAAAACCGATTTTAAATCTTTTAAGTTCCGTGCAGGATGTTTGTATGAAAATAGTTCGCTGGACCATGCTTTTGGCTCCGATCGCGGTTTTTGGTTTGCTGGCGCAGTTAACCATGAAAACCGGAATACAATCCTTGTTTAGTATCGGATATTATGTGGGAACGGTTATGCTCGGTTTGTTTATTATGCTTCTTGTTTATTTACTTATAGTTATGGTTCTGGGAAAGAAAAATCCTTTAACGTTTTTAAGGGATATTCGGGAAGCGCAATTGTTGGCCTTTTCCACTGACAGCTCCATTGTGACCATGCCTCTTTCCATAAAAATAGCCGAGGAGAAATTGAAAGTAAAAGCCTCTGTTTCCAATTTTGTTATTCCTATAGGAGCTACTATAAATATGGATGGCACCGCCCTTTATCAAGGCGTGGCCACTATTTTTTTGGCCCAAATTTTCGGTATTGAGTTGGGGCTTGGCGCTATTTTGATTTTGATAATGACGGCGGTGGGAGCTTCCATCGGCACTCCCGCCACTCCTGGCGTTGGGATAGTTATTTTATCAACCGTTCTCGTTAGTACGGGAATACCCACCACCGGCATTATTCTAATAGTGGGCGTGGACAGGATTTTGGAGATGATGAGAACAGCCACTAACGTGACCGGAGACCTGACCGCTTCGGTGGTTATGAACAGAATGGTCAAAGAAAAGGCGACTGTAAAAACCCGGCTAAAAGAAGCCCTGAGTTGAGCTTAGTGAGCCGGTTTTAGGACTTTATTGGATAAGCAAAAGGGAAAATTTGACAAAAACAAATAAAAAAGACAAGAGAAAAATTTCTTAAGCTTGTGTTTATCCGAATAACGGCAAAATTTTTGTAAAAAATAATATAATAGTCATAACTTTTTTAGTGCCAAGTCTCGGTTATTTCATGATAATTAACAGGTAAATCTTGAATTTTGAATGTCCCGCTATACAGAAACAATATTTTTAATAATAATTACAAACAATATTAATTCTATGTCTGAAAAGTTATCTGAGAACAATTTTACTAAAGATTACGAAGGAATGACTCAAAGTTCTTACGGGGAATTTGAAAAAAAACAAGAACGAAGTTTTAAAAATTGGGGGGTGGCGGAATACGAAGGAGAGTATATCGATTTTTACACCAACCCCGAATATATTAGAGATTATTTTACCGCCCCTATTATTGAATATTTGGAGCAAAAGGGGATAAACCCTGAAGAATCAGAGGAGCCAATAAACATTGTGGATTTTGGTGGCGGAGATGGTATTTTAACAGGAGAATTAAAAAAACAGTTTGAAGAAAAGGGATATAAAAATATTTCTTTCGTTAATCTTGATTATAATTTTGATAATTTAAAGAAAACCGAACAAGAGGTTTCTAAGGTTCAAGGTGATATGAAGCAATTACCGATCCAAGACGAATCTGTGGATATAGCAGTGTCCAGGCATACTCTGCAATATTCCGGAGTGAACGAGCAACCGGATATGCTTAAAAATATCTATAATACTTTAAAATCGGATTCTCTTTTTGTTATGCAATGGCCCGGCGCCGCCAATCCGGAAGAGGCACCTGTGCTTACCGAATTTTATAATGAGATAACTGCCATTATAATGGACACTTCCATAGAAGAAGTATCGAAAAACAAGTATTTCACCTCTTTTCAAGAAGCAAAGAAGATGAGTGAAGAGGCGGGTTTTACGGTGGAAGATTCGGGGCAATGCGAAGCTCAGTTGGGCGGAATAACCGTAGAGGGTTTTTCTGACAGATTTAAGGTCACAGAAGAGAAAAAACAAAAGATTCAAGAAGTTTTTGAGAGATATTATGATCAATACAAAGATGACCCCGAGACTCTTAATATAATGAAAGACGAAGAGGGGGATATTATTAATATTATGCACCATAATTACATAATCTTAAAGAAATAATATGCCCGAATTAAATTTTTATACCTTACCTCCTTATTCTCTTTATACAAAAAAATTGGTCGGCAACAATACACAAGAACAAGATAGTGCCGTTTTAATGGTACACGGAAGCGCGCACACCGGACATTGTTATGAATATTCTCCGGACGGAAGAGAGGGCATGGGAAATTATTTCGTTCAAAAAGGGTTCGATGTGTATGTTGTTGACTGGCCGGGGATGGGGCGTAGCGGTTTTGTTCCCGAGGAGAAAATAAACGGTTCGTTTTTTGCCTATGCTTTAGCTAATCTCATTCAAAGCATTAACAGAAAAGTTATTGTTATTTGCCATTCCATGTCGGCACCCATAGTATGGAAACTCCCGGAATTATTGGATAAAAATTATATATCCCGAATTATTGCTTTGGCTCCGGGAGAAATGGGGAACATTCAAGAAAAAGCCGAATATAAAACAAAAACGGAAAATGTTTACGAAATCAATTTTGGTCCTATAACCTACGAATTGGAAGTACCCGGATTTCTTCCTCCAAGTGACGAGTTTGTAAAAAGGAAGTTGATCGGCGAGAGTAAACAATTTCCCGAAGACCACTTGGAGGATTATAAAGCAACTCTACAACCCACGAATACAAAATTGGTATGGGAACGTTTCAATGTTGATGGCTCTCAATTAAAGATTACAAACATAGAAAAATTCAAAGAGATTAAAATTTTAACAATAACGGGAACCAATGATGCGGACCACCCCAAAGAAAAGGATGCGGAAATAGTGAATTATTTTACTTCCCGAAATATCGATTGTACTCATTGTTTTTTAGGCGATTTCGACATTAAAGGCAATGGACATATGTTGATGATCGAAAAAAATAATTACGAAATTTTTAATAAAATCTTAGATTGGATCGATAAAAATTAATTCGAATTTTTAATTATGAAAGATAAAAAGAATATTATCAAAGACAAATATGGAGAGATAGCTCAAAATAACTCGGGTTGCGGGTGTAGTTGTTGCGGCGGCGACAGCAATGAGGATATCAGCAGCCAAGTGGGTTATTCCCAAGATGAGATCAAGGAAGGAGGGGAGGCCAATATGGGTTTGGGTTGCGGCAACCCTTTGGCCTCGAGCGATATCGCCGAAGGTGAGACAGTGGTTGATCTGGGTGCCGGTGGCGGTTTTGATTGCTTTTTGGCCTCCAAAAAAGTGGGGGAGGCGGGCAAAGTTATCGGAGTGGACATGACCCGGGAAATGGTGGAGAAAGCCAGAGAGAACGCCCGAAAAAAGGAAGTGGACAATGTGGAATTCAAATTGGCGGAGATGGAGAATCTCCCTTTTGAGGATGATTCCGCGGACGTTATCATCAGTAATTGTGTTATCAATCTTAGTCCGGACAAGGACAAAGTCTTTTCCGAGGCCTACCGGATTCTAAAAAAAGGAGGCAGGATCTATGTTTCCGATATAGTACTACTGGAAGAGCTTTCGGAGGAGCAAAGAAATGACAAAGAACTTCTTACCGGATGCGTGGCCGGCGCTTTGTTAAAGGAGGAATATCTGGGAAAGATAAAGAAGGCCGGTTTTGAAGTGGAAATTCTGTCCGAGAACAAGGATATAAGCAAGAAGCAATATAAGAGAATTAATCCGGAAAGTTTGACGGTCAAAGGAGTGAATAAATAAGTGGGATGACTTAACCCGAAAGAAATAGGATTAGGAGGAATAAAAATATTATTAACAATAAATAAAATTTTATGAATGAAAAAACAAATCTTAATGACGAAATATCAGAAGAACAAACTTTAGACAATGAGAATAACCAAGAAGAATTAGGGCAGGCAGAGCCCTTACAAAAACAACCGGAAGATCCCGAGCAAGAACAAGAGCCGACCATAGAGACGGAAAAGGAAGAATACATAGCTAAAAAACTTAAAGCCAAAATGGAAAAATTGGAAGACTTTAAACCTTCCGGTGATATTGTTTCTGATTTTAATAATTTATTGGAAATTACCGGTCGAGATAATATGTATAAAAAGCTTGATCGGAATGAGGACCCCATGGTCGTTTTGGCAGGACTAAACGCTTTAAAAGATGCTTGGCAAGGAACGAAGGAAGCAGTGGGGAATATAGATACTGAAAATGAGGCAAAAAAATTGTTTTTCTTTGATATTCCCGAGAAAGAAATAGAGACAGCTAACAGGGTAATAAATTTTTATTTGAATAAATATTCCAAAAACAAAGAGGATTCAATGAAGAAATTATTTGAACGATTTAAGCAGGAAGAATTTTCAAATGATGAGGAGGAAGGTGAATCGAGCGGGGAAACTGAAGAAACCCCTTTGGAGGATTTTGATGTTTCTTTGGATGATATCGAAAAAAGTTTGGAGGAGAGAGAGGAAAACGAGGAATTATCTAAAGAAGAAAAGAAGGGCCGAGAACGGGAAGAGCAAACCAAAAAATTACAGAATATGACCATTTCCGGAGATATTGCTGAAGATTATAATAAGATAGTAGATCTAATTAACGATGACGAGAATTTTAAATTTAAAAAAGTTGATTCTAAGAAAAATTCCGATAATAATGTGCTTAAAAACCTTGAAGAGGTGCAAAACACCCTGGAGAATGCTTCGAGGCCAGCTGAACAAAAAGAGGCCATTAAAAAATTTATTGATTATTACAAGATAAAACAATCTTTGTAAGTCGGGTTAGTGATAAGATTAAAAATTAATATGTCAAAAAATAATAAAATATTGTTATTAACAATTTTTCTTTTATTGGCTTTGGGGGTGATGTTATTTTTTTATCTAATACCGCAAAAGAGAAACTTTTTTCATAAATCTTTTCAAAAAACCCCGGAGCCGAATGCCCAAGAAGAGCCAAATATTCAAAAAAAAGATCAAACTAATAAAAATTTTAATACTATGTCTCGTATTGATCTCCCCCAGCCACAAAAAAACAGTTCTATTTCCGTGGAAGAGGCCATTGCCAACCGGAGAAGTGTTCGAAATTATAGCGATGAGCCCCTGTCCTTATCAAGCGTTTCCCAATTGGTCTGGGCGGCCCAGGGCGTAACCGGACCGGACGGACGGAAACGTGCCGCTCCTTCAGCCGGAGCGCTATATCCCTTGGAGGTTTATGTAGTGGCAGAGGATTTGCCGGATCTGGACGCCGGAGTTTATCATTATTTGCCTTCAAGTCATAATTTGGAGCTCGTATCCGAGGGGCGGGCAATGAAAGATTTGGCCCGGGCGGCCTTGGGACAAATGTTTATATCCGAAGCCCCGGCGGCTATCGTAATTACCGGCGATTATTCGGTAACTACTCAAAAATACGGAGAAAGAGGGAAGCAATATGTGCATATGGAAGCGGGGCATGCCGCGGAGAATTTGTTTTTACAGGCGACAAGCTTGGACCTGGAGACAGTGACAGTAGGCGCTTTTCAGGAGAAAGAGTTGAAGGAATTGTTGAATATTCCGGATCAGGAAATTCCTTTTTATATTATGCCGATAGGAAAAACGAAAAAGGAGTAAAATTACCTCGGAATAGCGGATTTTTTTTAATGATTATATAAAACGATATTAAAACAAAGAGTTTTAAATTTTTTTATGTCCGAGAGCTTGCGTAAAACCATAAATAATATGAAAACCGCTTTTCCCATGATTGTGGGAGTTTTAATGTTGGTAAATTTACTCAATCCTTTGTTCGGCAAATTCTACCCCAAAATTTTTACCGGTAATTATTTCTTAGATCCCTTGCTGGGCGCTTTGGGCGGGAGCGTGTCTTTCGGCATACCTTTAACCAGCTATATTGCCGGAGGAGAGCTTATCTCCGGAGGAGTGAGTTTATTGGCGGTAACCGCCTTTATTTTGGCCTGGACCACCGTGGGTCTGGCCATGCTTCCCATAGAGATCACTTATCTGGGCAAACGTTTTGCCTTGTGGAGGAATTTTATTAATTTCTTTTTTGCTATAATTATAGCTACCTTAACCATAGCTACTTTAAATTTTTTAGGTTTATGAATAAAGAGGGTCAAAATAAAAATAAAAAGAAGAGACTATCAAATAGCAACCGCTTCCTGCTTTTGGTGACCGGAATTTATATCGGTATAGCTTTTTTTGAGCCCGAACTTATAAAGAATGCTCTTTGGAGAACAGGGGAGGTGTTGGTAAAAATTTTGCCTGTCTTGGTTTTGGTGTTTGTAGTTATCTATATCATTAATCGTTATTTAAACACCCAAAAGATTCGAAAGCACTTGGGCGAGCACTCCGGTTGGCGGGGTTGGGTTTATGCCGTGATTGTGGGCGTGCTTTTGGCCGGCCCGCCCTATGTTCTTTATCCCATTTTTGGAGATTTGCAAGACAAGGGAATGAAAAATTCCTTGATTGCCGTGATTTTTTACAACCGCAATGTTAAGCTCCAGTTCCTGCCCGCTTTGATTTATTATTTCGGATTAAGTTTTTCCATAATTTTGTCTGTCTATATGATCCTTTTTTCTCTTTTGAACGGAGTTTTGGTGGGGGCGCTGGTGAAGAAAGCCGAATAAAATTTTTAAATCTCTTTCTTTCAAGGAAGGTAAAATTCACCGGATAGAAAAAATACGCCCGGACTCTAAAACAGCCAAAGTGAGACAGAGTTTTGGCAATTTTGATTGGAATTTTGTTTTTTTAGTGGTATGGTAAACATAGAAACCAATATTAAGAAATAATCCATAAAAATATGTCTCAATATTACAATCCTAATCGCGGCTCGGCTTATAATTACGGAGGAGATAAGTGGAAATTAAGCCGGTCCAAGATAGACCTGTTTTTAGAGTGCCGAAGATGTTTTTATTTGGATAATAAATTGGGAGTAAAAAGGCCTCCCGGTTTCCCTTTTGCTCTGAATAGCGCCGTGGATGAGCTTTTAAAAAAAGAATTTGATATTTTGCGCCGGACAGGAGAGACTCATGAGCTGATTGATCGCTATGGAGTGGATGCCCGGCCGGTTCATCATGATGAGCTGGATGTCTGGAGAGAGAATTTTCAGGGTGTTCAGCATTTACACGAATCTACCGGATTTTTGGTTAGCGGAGCCATTGATGATCTTTGGATAAATTCCCGGGGCGAGTATATCGTGGTTGATTATAAATCCACTTCCAAAAAAGAGGATATTACCGAGCTTAACAAGGATTGGCAAGAGGGCTATAAAAGGCAGATGGAGGTTTATCAGTGGCTTTTAAGGGGGAAGGGGTATCCGGTATCAAATAAAGGTTATTTTGTTTATTGCAACGGTATAACCGAGACAGAGAAATTTGACGCCAAACTGGAATTTAAAATTACTTTGATCAAACACGAGGGGGATGACTCTTGGATAGAACCCACCTTAATAGAAATTAAAAAGGTTTTGGATTCGGAAAGAATCCCTCCGGCTGACCCGGAATGCGATTTTTGCGCTTATCGTCGAACAGTGGAAGAAAAATTAAAAGAAAAACAAGATGAATAATTTAGGATTAGGATTGATTGTGTTTTTTCTTAGCCTGAATCTTCTGGCTTTTTTTCTGATGTTTATTGACAAGATCAATTCCCGGCACCCTGATTCGCAAAGAATATCCGAGGGGATGATGTTTTTCCTGGCCGCAAGTTTCGGTAGCGTGGGGGTTTATCTGGGTATGTTTGTTTTTCGGCACAAAACCAAGACTTGGTATTTTTTAATCGGAATCCCTTTGCTGATTATAGAAAATTGTGCCTTGCTTTACGTGGTTTATTTATTAGTTGAACAATTTTTTTGAACATATTTTTTGGCAATCAATCTTTGAACATACCGCGGTATGTTCAAAATATGTTTATTATCGGTTTTATGTATTATCTTTATATTTTGGAGTGCGCGGATCAAACTCTTTATACCGGAATTACCACCAATCCCGAGCGCAGATTAAAAGAACATAATGAGGCCAAGGCAGGGGCTAAATATACTATTTCTCGCAGGCCTGTAAAATTGGTTTATTCCCGCAAATTCAGGAATCGTTCCCTGGCCAGCCGAGAGGAGGCCAAGATCAAAAAGCTTGACCGAAAAGAAAAATTAAAATTAATAAATTTATAAAAGAGTATAATTAATTGTTTGTTATATGAATAGTTTTGAAAATTCCAATTTTTTTGAAGAAAAACTAAAGCAAGAGAGAATTAAAAAAATAGAGGAGTTAGATATCGGGGCTCGGCCCAAAGCGGAGATGATGCTGGTGTTATTGGGAGAAAAACCGGCAATGGAGCTGGGAGTTTATTCTTGGAATAGCGACCCGGAGGAGATAGAAAGGGCCTTGGAGGATTCGGGATTAAGTTGTGCGCGGAAGGAAACAAAAGAAGGGGAGAACGGGCCGAAATCCGTTTTAGTTGTAACTCGTGAGGAAGATGAATTGGAGGAACTTCTAAATTTGGACCCCTCCCAAGACCATGAAGAATATGGGAGATTGATGGGGTATCCGGAGAGCGCCATCAAGGCCTTTAAAGATAAAAAGTTTCAATTAGAGGAGGAAAACTACCCGGATGAAGAGGGAGTCATTTTTGATTTTAAGTTATCCCGAGACAATTGGCGGGAAGAGTGGGAGCTTTTAAAAAGGTGGAGTCAAATCATAAAAGAATATTCTCCTCAAACTTTTGAAGGTTTGGCCGGTAAAAAAGAGGAATATACTTTACCTGAGGATAATTTAACAGCTTTAGAGGAGGATTCCGAGATTAGAAAAAAGAATCGAGATTCCTTTGAGGGGCTGAAAAAGGAAGGGATCGATTGGCCTTTGGAATTGCAAGGGGAAGGAAGATGCGATGCGGAGAAAAGGGAATTTTTGGTTTCTTATCCAGTGGGGGACAAATTCGCCTCTTGGGCCGTGGTTATTCATGAATTGGGCCATTTAAGACAAGCGGGGAAGTATGGCCGGGAAAAATTGGAAGAAGTGGAAGAGAATAATAAAGATTTGGAAGAAGAAGCGTGGACGGAAGGATGGAAGAAAGCTCGGGAATATTGCCCGGAAGAAATAAAGGAGCTGGAAAAAGAATTTAAAAACCTTGGAGAACAAGGAAAATTATCCGATTTTAATTCCTGGGGAGAATATTTTGAATATATAAAAGAAGTGTCTCTTAAGATCAGTAAAGCGGCCGAAAACCTTTCCTCTGATATCGAGCCCGAAAGCGAGGAATATGGCCGAGAGTTCGTCCAAGAATTGAAAAAAGATCCGAAAGTAAAAAAGTTTTTGACTGAACCGGAAAATTGGAAGGTGGACAAAAAGATAGACCAAAAGAGGGCGGAAGCTTTTATTAAAAAAATAGCTCGGAATATAGCCCAAGAATAATTTTTAATTTCAAATGCCGGAAGATCTGGAAAAAACTTTAATTCGCCTAAGCGGTTCCCGATTTCGGGCCGGGCAAAAGTTAAGAAAAAAAGATGAGCGGTATTATTTAAGAAAGGGAGAGGAAGAAATAAGGAAGCATGTCCGGGATTTTATTGAGGTGAGATTGACGCCGGCTTATCCACAAAACGACACCAAGCAAACTCCTTTTCGCGGTCATCCGGCATTCACCGCCCAGCACGCCACCGCTACCTGTTGCCGGAAATGCCTCCTAAAGTGGCACGGAATAGAAAAAGGCAGGGAATTAACAGACAAAGAAATTGATTATATAATAGAGTTGATAATGAAATGGCTAAAGAAAGAAATGTATATTTGAATGTATATTAAAATATACATTTTTGTAAAAAATATGTCTTCAAAAAATTTAAAACATAAATCGGGGGAGTGGTTACTAAAAAGCAGCGAGGATAGACTAAAAAATTTTTTAGTTCCCCGGGTTCCTTCTCGGATTGAGACTTATCACTTGACCTTTTTAACTTTTCTTTGGAGTTTTTTAATAGTAGTTTGTTTTTATTTGGGTCGGCAAGACGCCCTTTTTTTGTTTTTGGTGCCCTTATTTGTAATCCTGCAATATTTATCCGATTTATTAGACGGCGCGGTGGGCAGATACAGGGACACCGGTTTGGTTAAATGGGGCTATTATGTCGATCATTTCCTGGATTTTATTTTTGCCTCCTCAATTGTTTTTGGTTATGGATTGATTTTAGGGTTTAGTGTCTGGATTTTTATTATAGAATTTATGATCAGCGCTTTTATGGTTCACACTTTTCTTTTAGTAAGTGTTAATCAATCTTTCCGTATCAGTTTTTTTCGATTGGGCCCCACGGAGGGAAGATCTATTTTTATATTTGTCCATCTTTTTTTTGTTTGGCAGGGTTTGAAAACAGTAGGGTTTTTGTTTCCTTTTATAGCTCTTGGGGCTTTAGTTTTTTTGGCAATTATGTTTATAATAAATCAAAAGAGATTGTGGCAGGAGGACATGAAAATAAAAAATGAAAAAAATGAAAATTAAATTTGTTTTATCAGGCGGTTGTACTGATTGCCCCAATAAGGTGAATAATTAAATAAAGATCTAATTTAATTTGAGAGTTTTAAATTTTTTTATGGAAAAAAACAAGAAAAAAAAATTTTTATTTGTAACCGATGTCTGGGATCCTCATATTTGCGGGGTGGTTACCATAATCAAGAATATTAAGCGGGAGCTGGAGAAGCAAGGATTTAAAGTTAAAGTGATACATCCCGGCTTGTTTAAAAATGTTAGTCTACCCAATTACAAGGAAATTAAAGTGCCTTTATTTGTCCGAGAGGAGGTAGGGACCATAATAAAGGAATTTAATCCCAATTATATTCATTTATTTACAGAGAGCGTTTTGGGGCTGGCGGCTAAGAGGGTTTGCAGGCGCCTCGGTTTAAAATATACGACCTCCTTTCATACCAGGTTTCCCGAATATATTAATATAAGAACCAAGATCCCGGTATCGGTTACTTATTCTTTTTTAAGAAAATTTCACAAAGAATCTTATAGAGTTTTGGTGAGCACGGATAGTTTAAAAAAAGAATTAGAGAGGAGGAATTTTAAGAATTTAAGGGTTTGGCGTTTCGGAGTTGATACCGATTTGTTTCGAGAAAAAAAATGGGAAGAAATCAGAAAAACCGACTTGGTGGAGAGAGTTTCCGTTTTGGAAAAACCGATTTTTGTTTATATGGGTCGGCTTACCAAGGAAAAGTCAGTGGAAGATTTTTTGGCTTTAAAAATAAAAAAGGGCTCCAAGTTGGTAATAGGAGGAGGGCCCTTGGGAAAAACCTTAAAGAGAAAATATCGGGATAAAAATGTAATTTTTACCGGTTATAAAAGAGGGGAGGAGTTGGTGGATTTGCTTTCTTTATCTGATTATTTTGTTTTTCCTTCCCAAACAGATACTTTTGGTTTGGTTTTGGTAGAGGCCCTGAGGTGTAATTTGCCGATTTTGGCTTATAGGGTTCAGGGCCCTCGAGATATTGTTAAAGAGGGGGTAACCGGGGTTTTAGTGGAAAATAATCTGGAGGAGGGTCTGGAGGATTTATTAAAGATAAAACCGGAGAAAGATTTTTTTGCGGAGACGAAAAAAATGTCTTTAATTGAATCCGCCCAAAATTTTTTAAAATATCATTATAATAATCGCGGTTTCTCTTAAATCGAGAAACCGCTTTTTATTAATCCATAAACCGCCGGCTTCAGCCGGCGTGTGCGTTTGAAGGCGTAGCCCG
>CAZXUK010000024.1:4147-14131 GCA_964644045.1 uncultured Gammaproteobacteria bacterium | reverse complement strand
AGCCATGATTTAAATACCAATTATTGGATTTGCCGTCATGATTGCCTCGAACCAAATATTTTTTAAACCCAAACTTCCCGATCCTTGAATTAATCTTTTCATCCTCACCTACGCAGATATCACCCAGATGAATTAAAATATCTTCCTTTCCTACCTTTTCCAGTCCCTTCCATATAAGCTCTTCAAAATTGGCGGGCCGGCCCAAATCTCCTATCATCTTTTTATGGTTAAAATGCGTATCTCCTATAAGCCAAATTTTTCTTTTTAAATTTACCATAAATCCATTTTAACACCCACTTTCCCCTCACACAAGTAAAAACCCCCTAAGCTAAAAGCAAAGGGGGTGGAATAAGGGGGGCTCGCAGGATTTTTTAAAGAGGAGGATGGGGATACCTGCGAGCCGGGGCGGGGCCGATAAACGTTCGCGAAGATTGTCAAAAAATAAAAGATAGGGGTTGGTACTAAGCATGTTAGGGGGATGCCTGTACCCAACAATCTTTTCGAAGATGGGCTTTTAAAAAGGGCAAACGCTTATCGACACTCCGCAATCGCAACGTTATTAAAAATATATCAAATATAGAAAATTTGTCAAGGGTTTCTGAATTGACTTTTTTAAATTTTGCTATAAAATTTTTAATATAAATTTATGCGAAAAAAGAACTTTTAAAATTAACTCAAAAAAGGAGGGCTAAATGCCAAAAGATGATTACAGGAAAGAAGTGATAGATCCCGGAGACAGAGCCTCCCAATACGCCCGGGATATCTGCCAAGCCAGCCAAGAAAATTGCCCGGCTATTATCATCAGCAATCCCGGCTCTCGCGGATTTCGCGGAAGCCCGGGAATCTTGCCTCAAAAACACATTCTGGAAATGATGCTTGAAGGAAAAATGGAGTTTGTCCCCCAAAACGACGGAGCCGGTGGCAAACTGGGTTTCCACGCCGCAATAGGAAGCCGGGAATTTTTTTTCCGGGCTCCCTGGGAAATTATCTGTATGACCGCTGATGACATAGCTCGAGATGGAGACCTGCCCTGCTACTTAAGCAATGACATCAACGCCAAGATGGTAAGCGAACAGAACTGGCCTCTGGTCCAAAGCACCCTGGACGGGCTGGGCGAAGCTCTAAAACTTATCAACCTGGCCAACCCGACCGGGGAATTTGCCATAATGAAATTCAATGTCACCTGCTTTTGTGACACAGGCAATCCCCTTCAGTTAATTATGAATTGGAGCGCTCATTGCGAAGGCCTGCGACACATGGATAGGCAAATTGATACCAACCAAATCACCCCGGGCATGCCCATTATCGGTTTCTGGGAAACAGGTTACAGATGTAACGGCGGAACCAAGCTGATTAAACTGGCTAAAATGGTTTGGGGCGAGGATACTGTCAAAATGCTCAACAACCCGGAAGCCATCACCTTTCTGGAAAAATGCGCAGTCCCTTCCCAAAGCTATGCCCGTACCCTGGCAGACATACACGGCTGGGAGCCGGATGGGAACTTAAAACAACCGCGGGCTGTGATCAAGGGAATTGCCCACATCACTGGCGGAGGCGTAATGGAGAAATTGGGAGAAATCCTTCCCCAGGGGGTGGGAGCGCACCTGGACAAGATGGAGAAACCGCCCCAGATTCTCCTGGAAGCCCAAGAACTTTCCTGGAATACTACCGAACACCTCCCCGACTCCCAGGCCTATTCCACTTTTCACGGCGGACCGGGAATGATCTTGATTGCCCAGGATAAAGAAAACAGCCAGAGCCTGATAGGCCGAGCTAAGTCCTGGGGAATTAAGGCCTATGAAATCGGCGTCACTACCGAATCGAAAAAAGGAGAAATTCTTATCCAAAGCCGATTTAAGGAAGGTAAAGAATTATCATCTTTAAAATAAAAAAACAGGGACGGATTCGTTATAAACGAATTCCGTCCCTTTTTATTTTCCTCCTTTATTTTTCACAATACTGGCGGGCGTTCTGTAAAAGCCTTAACCAAGGAGAATTTTGAATCCTCTCCCACTCAGAAGGCCAAAACTCCCACTGCTTGCGAAGAATAGTTCTCTCCGGATGCTCCATAAAAGCCAAGTGTCTGCCGGAGATATCGCAAAGCGCGGTAATACCCAAGGTTGAACCATTGGGATTAAAAGGATATTTCTCGGTTTCAGCTCCATGGTCATCCACAAAGCGAATCGGAGCCAGGCCTTGAGATAAAACCTCTGCCAAAACCTTCATGTCCGGAAAATAAAATCTTCCCTCTCCGTGGGCGGCATATACGCCCAGAACCGAGCCTTCCATTCCTTGGGTAAAAACACAAGAAGAATCCAGGATCTTGACTGTGCTAAAGCGATTTTCAAAATTCTCGCTTTCATTCACAAACAAGTCCGGTTGCCTGATCTCGGGTAAAGTATAAGGCACCCGATTAAGCAAAGTCATGACCTGGCAACCATTACAGACGCCCAAACTCAAAGTATCCGGCCGGCTATAAAAATGATCAAGCTCTACCGAAATTACCGAGTTAAACTTCATCATACCGGCATAACCTTTGGCCGAGCCCAGCACATCCTTATAGGTAAAGCCCCCGGGATAAAAAAGAAAATTAAATCCCTGCAAAGATGTTTTCTTTTGAGCTAAGTCCGTAAGAGCCACTCTGAAAGGCGCAAAGCCGGCTAAGTAACAAGCCAAAACCGCTTCATCCACGCTGTTTGAGCCCTCGTCATACAAGATAGCCGCCTTGGGCTTGCCCGGATAATCAAAACTAACAGGGCCGTAACGATCCGGATCAAAACTCAGCCGATAGGCGGGTCCGATTCTGTCTGCGGTGTTTTCCTCCTCCGCTTCCACACAAGAAGAAGTAACCACCTGTGCCTTCATCTGGAAAGAAGTCTCCCTCCACTGCCTCTTAAGCTCAAGCATGTCTTCGGAGAAAACCGAACGACCATTAAAAGAAATATGGGCGACCTTTTCCCGGCTGGTAGAGCCGATAAGTTGAAAAACTTCACCTAAACCCGCAGCTGCAAACTCCTCTTCAATCTTGCCCAGACTATCCGGGGAGCACTCCAGAACCAGGCCCAGCTCTTCATTAAAAAGAGCCTCTATGGCCGTGACCTTTTCCTGAAAAAGAGCCACTTCATGTCCGCAATTACCGGCAAAAGCCATTTTATTCAGGGCCTGGATTAATCCTCCCTTGCCCTTAAACTGAGCAGCCTTGATTAACTTCCTTTGCAGAAGAGACTGCATACAGACCATAGCCCGAGGCAAGGAATTAGGCATAACCACATCCGGACACTCCTCACTTCCACCCGTCTGTTTAAAAACCTGGGCCAGGGCGCTTCCGCCTAAACGGGCGTTTCCGTAGGCCAAGTCAATAAACACCAACCGACTTTCGCCCGCTTCCTTTATATCCGGGGTAACCCTGAGTTCTGAATCAGGGCAAGAGGCGTAAGTGGTAAGCACCAAAGTACCGGGTGAACGAACGGTTAAACGGCTTCCGTCAGGTTGAGGCACAGAAGCAGCCAGTGACAAGGAGTCTTTACCTCCATCAATATCCATATCAATTTCATTTAAGAAATTAGACAGGGAAAGAGCGGCATCATAAAGCCAGGCAATCCCACCGGGCAACTTGGCAGCCAGCATCCAGTTAGCCGAAGACTTCACCTCCTTAGAGTCAGATATGGGGGCAAGCATAAGCTTGCAATAAGCTTCGGCTGCCACCATTCTGGCCATAGCCTCGGGAGAGACAAGTCCCAAAGCCGGCCGATAAGCATAGGTGTTGACTTCACCGGTACTCCCGAAATAATCAGGCGAAATCAAAGAATAAGGATTAACCGGCAAGCCCAGAGGTCCGCATTTCTGCGATTGCACCACCCGGCCGCTTACGCTGGAGTCAACCTCATCAGCCATCCACTCCTTGGAGGCCACACCCAGCAGACGCGAGGTGCGGGAAAGAGCCTGTTTGACAGTTAAGCCCTCAGGCAATTTCAGAGGAGAAAGCGGTAATTCACGGCGCTCATCTTCCAGGGTTTTCTGCGGATACTCTTCCATAATATGCTGAAGGTTAAGATCCACTACCTTGGTTTTTTTCTTTTCATCCAGCACCACTACCTTACCGTCTCCGGTAACCGTTCCGATTACCGCCCAGGGGCATTTTTCTCTTTCACAAACCTCTTCCACCACAGAAGCGTTTTCCGGTCGAATCAGAATAAGCATATTTTCCTGATACTCAGATACCAGAATTTCCGCCGCAGACATGGTTTTGTCACCCAGGGGGATTTTGTGCAAATAATACTCACCACCCACGAGCTCCAAAATTTCCGTGCCCACATTCATAACTCCGCCAGCACCTTGGTCATGGGCAGCTTCTATGGGATTTTTCTCTCCCATCTGAATAAAAGTTTGAAAACAGTTGTAGACCTTTCGGCTCATTTCACCGTCAGCTCTCTGCACTGAATTAAAATCCAACTCCTCTTTATTTTCACCCTGAATCATACTGGAGGCAGCTCCGCCTCCCAAACCGATCCTATAGGCTTTACCTCCCAGTTTAACCACTAGCCAACCCTGCTGAGGCTCCTTCTTTTTGATGTGCCGGCTGTCAATAAAACTATATCCGCCGGAGAACATAATGGGCTTGATAAATTCCCAACGCTCGTCTCCGACCAGAATACCCAGACTTTCAGCAAAAGTCATGGTTACCGGCTCTCCGAACTGATTGCCTTCGTCAAAGGCGCCTTTGGTAGCTCGAATAAAAAAGCTCAGGGGTGATTCCACTACCGGGTCATAATTAAAGCTCTTGTCTTCCCAGGGCAAATCATAGCCTTCAATCAGGAGATTGCCTCCCATAAATCCGGCGACCGCGCCTCCGACCAAACCTCCCCGGCCCACTCCCTTATTATCTCGTCGTCTTCCTCCGCCACCGGTAGCAGCACCGGGATAAGCGGCCCAAAGACAAGGATGGTTGTGGGTCTCACAAGTCAGAACATAATGATAAAGCAATTCAGCCATTCTCTCCTCAGAAGGAAATCCCGGTCTGTCCGGAATAAGTAAGGAGATGGGATAACCGCGAATGGCAGAACCATTATCATAAAAGGCGATAACGCTGTTTTGCTTGTTGGTAAGAGTTTTCTGGATAAGCTCCATTAAGGTAAAAGGTTTTTCCTCTCCGTTAATGATAAGCTTGGCCCGGAAAACATGATGGCGGGAGTGCTCGGAAAAAGCGTTGCTCAGGTGAAGCCATTCCGCATCAGTAGGGTTACGGCGGGCCAGATCACGGAAAAGGTAAAGATAATATTCTTCATCCACCTCATCCATTTTGGTGCCATATCTTTCATTGGCTTTTCTGATTGCCTCTCTGCCCTCCTCGAGGATATTAATATACTCAAGGGGGTCCACTTTTTTATCTGTCTGAAAAGTGGATAAAGGCGCGGGGTAGATGGCCTCGGTCATTTTGTCATGGAGCAAAGGCGCGACCAAATCCTCCTCCCGTTTACTTAATTTGCGGGAGAGTTTCAGTTTGTATCTCCTGCCCTTCTCCATTCTAGTGACTTTGTCCAAACCACTTCCCTGGCAAATACTGACTGCGTTAGTGGAATCAGATGTCTCAAAATGCAACCGAGGAGCCACATCAATGATGTTGCTTCCCCGGCCCAGGAAAGACTGAGCAGAAGTATTCTCCGGCTCGCTTTTCCTGCGCAGAAGCCAGAGAAGCTTTTCTCTCTCGCGGGAAGTAAGTTTTTTATCACACTGAATATAAAAAACTTCCTCGGTTTCCAAATCTTTAAGATCCGGGATAATCTTGCGCAGATCATTTAAGGCCTGCTCGTTTCTCTCAGGTGTTAAAAGAGGTCGGCGGAAATAACGGGACAAATGACTTCTCGTCTTTCGAGCTGATTTTTCACTCATTTTTTCCTCCTTAATCTGAAATTAAAAACACTATTTTTAAAGAACTTTTATACAAATAAAAACTAACCCTCCTTTATCGATTAGATTAGTTTTTTTCGTCTCCAGCTTAACTAAAAACAAGAAAAAAAGCAAGAGAGAATGTGCTAGTCCAGCTCATTTTGGACACTAAACCATATTTTATTAAAAGTGTTTTTTATCTTAATTCCTTCCATTAAAAAAATAGATATTTGTTTTTTTTCTTTATAATTTGCTTAGAAACAAACAATAACCAATGGTATTCTTTTTTCAATCCATCAAAAATGAGCAACAGACAAAGGGTCTATCTTAAATTTTTTTTGGAATGTTGAGTAAAATCCTTTTTACCTTTAATGGAAACGGTTAATAAAGCTCGTTGAGCTTCTCTCTGGTGTTTTTGCCCACGTAGCCCGTACCTTGTTGCAAATTCCAGGGCTTAAGCACACTCTCGGAGTATTTCTCTTGGAATTTAATTACTGCCTGTTTGGTTAAGGGGCCAAAATAATTGGTTTCATTGCCGGGAGAGCCGGGACCGACATTACTTACCAAAATTCCATTGTTATTTAAAAATTGTTGTAATTTTCTTACATCTTCTGAAATATCACCGAACTGTAAATTGGTATTGAATATTGGTTGCGTAGGTTCTTGTTGCTGTGTGGGTTCTTGCTGTAGAGTCACCGGAGCTCCTGTGGGGAATTTCTTTAAACTGGAAGTTTGTCGAATTTCTTCGCCCGGGAACCTTAACTTTATTACTTGTAAAGATATAATGGGTCTCTTTTTGCCGGATTCAATTAGATAGACTGTGGGGTTGCCCCATTGCCTAACGAGGTCACCGGAAGAGAATGTTGGTTGCGTAGGTTCTTGTTGCTGCTTTTGTTCTTCAGGAACACCCGTTATCAACTCATTAAGCTTCTCTCTGGTGGTTTTGCCCACGTAGCCCGTGCCTTGTTGTAAATTCCAGGGCTTAAGCATACTCTCGGAATGTTTCTCTTGAAATTTAATTACTGCCTGTTTGGTTAAAGGACCAAAGTAGTTAGTTTCATTACCGGGAGAACCTACTCCGCTTTTAGCTAATTTGGTGTCAGGATCGGAGTTTAAAACAATTTGCAAATATTTTACTTCGGTTTCGGTCATTCCTTTTTCTAAGTCCTTAGTAAATTTAAAATCATCGGGGATTGAGATCGGAGAGACTTGTTTCTGGTCTTGCTCTTGGCCTTGTTGCTCCTCTTTTTCTTTTTGCTGAGCTTCAATCAATTTAATACTGTCCGATACTACCTCAGAGGGCTGACCATGCTCAGTATAAAATTTAATATATACGGTATGAATGCCGATTCTACATTGCTTTTGATTATAACACAGATCCCACTCATACTCAGTTCGATAGTCAATCTGATCGGTGTTGGCTTCAACGGTAAAGTCGGGACTACGGGAAATTGACATTCTCTGTGCATCAGAGCCTCCATCCAAGCTCAAATCCACTTTTCTACTTCCGGTAGTGGCAACTCCTTGATTTATGGTTACTTGAAAGTCTCGTTGAGGAGCAGCGGGGGATTGAAGCCAAGAGATGGGAGTGCCTCCTCCGCCACAGGAAGCGGTTTTTTCAGTTAAGGATATTGCATCAGTTTCGGTTCCGTCTCCGTTTCTGTATTTTACTTTAAAAGTATAAGAAGTATCGCAAGAAAGATTGTCTACTTCCCAGGAGTTACTCGTTATCCAACCTGAATTATTGGAGGGAGAATCAGAATCCCAAAAGTAGTAACCTGAGGAATCATAATTGTCATTATTAAAAGAATCCACAGTTAAACTAATACTTTCCTCTTTGGCATTGCCGGAACCTAAATTAGCAGGGACGGGAGCCGGGGTGTATTTTGAAGAAGTTGCAGAATAGGAAGACTGATTGTCAGCTTTATCTTTTACTTTTACCTTGTAAATATACTTCGTATTGGGGGAAAGCCTTGAATTGGTAAAAGTAGTTGAACTGCTCCAGGAGGAGGAACTTGTAGCTCCACTGCTTCCGGATGTTTCTTTAAACCAAAAAGGAGAATTTGCCAATCCGGAAACAGAATCGGTTGCCGTGGCAATAACTGTTAATTGAGAGTCGGAGTCTGCAGTTATTGAGGTTATAGTAGAAGTGGGATTAACCGTGTCAATTGAGAAGCTTCTGGTATTGGTGTTAGTATTATCTACGTTGTCAGTTGCTCTTGATTCTACCGTACAGGTATTTTTTCCTTCCGTAGTACAATAAGAGGAAATCTCAATGGTTTCCGTTCCTAAACAATCTCTTGTGGTCCAACTCTTGCTCTCCGAACCGTTATCAATAATTCTGTATTCACAGGAGGATAGACCGGAATCCGCATCCGAATCCGAGAAACCAACTTCAAAATCGGAATTTTGCCAGGAGCCGGCGACAGGTGAATCTACGGTAATAGTGGGGTCCTCCGTATCCACGGTAGTACTGACTGTACCGGCGTAACTTCCTTGGTTACCCGTCATATCAATAGCGTGGCATTGGTATTCAAAAGTATCACCGGAAGAAACGGATGGCGAAGAATCAGAACAACCATCGGGAAAAGTAATACTGGTGCTAGTAGTACCGGTCACACAATCGGTCCAGCCCTCATTGTTTCTGTTATATTGAACATCATAAGTATCAATACCTGAAATGGCATCTCCTCCACTCCAGGAGAGCGTCCAGCTGGCAGACGTTTGCCAATCACTCAAAGCATCTACGGTAGAAGTGGGTGCGGTATTATCTACAGTGATAACATCAGAGTAGGTATCAGTCCGGGAGTTGCCTTTACTGTCGGTTGTAATTATATCCATATTCTTTATTCCATCAGAGAAATCGGCAGGCACGGTTGTGGTCGTATCCCAAACATCATCACTGTTGCCATCGGTTAAAGGATAACTAAAAGAAAAGATATCAGCCTCAACTGAAGAGACTGCACTTACTGCATCAGTACTTGTTACGGACAAGGTTACAGACTGGCCTTCAGCGACTATATCATCAGCATTGTGGTTATCTAAAGCCTCGCCACCAGAAGTTGTCGGGGCCTCGGTATCAACAGTAAAGGACCAAACGGCGGAGCTGGTGGTAACAAGGCCATCATCGGCTACGGCGTGCCAGTTATGGGAGTCCTCGGCAATAGAGTCGGAGACAATATAGATAGCAGTGTTGCCGGAGGATACTCCAATATCTGTACCTTGACTTACTCCATCAACAAAAAACTCTACATCCATTGCATCCCCGTCCGGGTCGAAAACATCAACTGCCAAATCAAATGTTGAAGTGGTTACAGTTGTTCCGTCGCCGGGTGTGGGGTTAGAGGGTTGATCGGGAACCTTGTTGGTAGTAAAAGACCAAGCTGAAGACTGAGTTATGGTTGAACCATCATCCGCCATCGCATACCAGTTATAGGTTGTGCCAATATTCAAACTGAGCAAACTTGTGGTGGCGGTTCCTCCGCTGGCTACTCCCGTTACTTCCTCAATTAAAGTATCGTCGTTCCAATAGAAGGACACATCCATATTATCTCCGTCAGGATCGGAGACATCCACCGATAGGGTGGTATTCGTTGCTATTCCCGTGGCTCCGTCCGAGGGTGAGGGGTTGGTGGGCGCATTTGGTGCGTTGTTATCGGTCGTGAAGGTCAGCGTCGTGCCGGTGGCCGCGCCGTCACCGTCCGCTTCGGCGCGGAACTCGTAGGTTGTACCCGTATCTAAATTATCTATTGTTTCCTGGAAAGTGCTTGTAGAGTTAAGAGTTTGCGCGGTTGTTGTGGAATCCAGTTTTGTACCTTGTTTGCCCCAACTGAACCACACCTCCACCGAGTCGGCGGACCCCGAATCTGTTAGTTCACCGTTCAAGGTGGCGGAGCTTGTTGCTATGTTAATGACAGCGTTGGTATCTACGGACGGGGCCACCTCTTCAGTGGTGAAATTCCAGGTACTGGAAGTAGTGGTGGTCAAGCCGTCATCCGCCACCGCATACCAAGAATAAGATGTTCCGCTATTTAAACTTAAGGAACTTGTGGTGGCGGTTCCTCCGCTGGCTACTCCCGTTACTTCCTCAATTAAAGT
>CAZXUK010000024.1:0-4047 GCA_964644045.1 uncultured Gammaproteobacteria bacterium | reverse complement strand
CCGTCAGGATCGGAGACATCCACCGATAGGGTGGTATTCGTTGCTATTCCCGTGGTTCCGTCCGAGGGTGAGGGGTTGATGGGCGCGTCAGAAGCAGCGCCACTATTCACCTCATAACTTAAACTCCCTAACTTCGGTGTATTAGTATCATCCGATGTTGTAAGTTCCTGCTTTATCCACAGATATTTTTCAGAATAATCATTTCCATTTATTATAGTATCAATAGTAGAGCCGTCCATATCTCCTGTCCAAGAAGTCGGGGCGGTGTCGGGGTCGGAGTTTACTGCCGTGTAAATGTTTATATCCGTATTCGTTGCTAAAGTTTGAACCCAATTTATTAAAGAATCACCGGCTGAATCAATTCCCAAATAAAGCGGTTGAGAAATACGGTAACCTGAAGAAACATAATCACCACTTCCTCCAGTATCAAACTTAATGTCGTCAAACCACATATTAAAATCGCCACTCTCCCAACTATTTCCACGCTTAGTATTTTTAATCCTTAAGGTTTCTACATTGGTGTTGTTTATCAAAGGTCGGTTAGAATAAGTTCCAGAAGAACCACTGCTTAAATCCTCAAAATAAACATCCGCTTCTGCGTTAGTCCAATCAAGTGTTATCTTTACATAAACCCATCTGTCATATCCATCACCACTATTAACATCATTAAATCCATTATTATCTCTTATAAGCCACTGGGGATTGTCAGTTCCGGCAGCTATAACCGGATTGCCGTTTGAATCCTCTAACTGTATGCCTGCGCCAGTGCTTGTTTGTTTCTCTTGATAATAAAATTCAATATAATCTATTTGAACTCCTCCGTCTAATTTAGAAGGAGATATATGGGCTATATTTTCCTGAACACCACTTCCTTCTCCTCCCATAGAATAAGATTCTCTGACAGGAAAAGAATAAGTATTCAAAAAATTCGCAACATCATCTTGCCACCCCTGAAGAGTATCGTCTTCAAAATCATAAGTTGTTGTTGGTGTTATAATATCCAATACCAGGTTCCCACTACCGTCCGTGTCGACATTACTCGCCTCGTGATATTGATCTGCGCCCAGCCAATCTTGGCTGTCTAAATCGTCAGGTTCTGTCCTTGATGCTGTTGTTTGTAAAGTAATGAAACTAACATCGCTTCCATACCAAGTATCTACTCCGTCCGTAGCTACTACTTTATAATGATATTCCGTAGCTTCACTTAATCCCGATATTGTGTCATTAAAATTTCCCGTAGAAGATAAGGTTTGTGTGGCTGTTGTATTTCCATAACTTGTATCTGTTCCCCACTTAAAGTATACATCTAAACTGGACTCACCCGTTAAATTAACCAGACTTCCATTAAGTTGAGCGGAAGTTTTATCCACATTAGTAGCGTCTTTTGTTCCTACCACTGACGTCTCTGCTGCTTGCTGACTAAAGAAATCCGGGGAAACCCGAGTGGCGGCATAAATGGCAGAAAGATTATTTTCACTTAATGTTTGCCCATAAATACGGAGATCGCATATAATTCCGCCATAATACTCCTGATGGCCTCCCTGA
The DNA here is from genome assembly GCA_964644045.1 of uncultured Gammaproteobacteria bacterium. Classification (GTDB taxonomy): domain Bacteria; phylum Patescibacteriota; class Patescibacteriia; order Patescibacteriales; family JAGXOH01; genus JAIOTG01. The sequence goes on along the minus strand of CAZXUK010000024.1, from coordinate 2,502 downwards.
ATTCCTCTGCCTATCCAAATATTATTGGGGGATTCGTATGCTGTAAGACTCTTGGTAACCGTGTTTTCATCTTTATTTTGATACGCATAATAGGCATTTTCCGCTGAATTATATACCAGAGTAAGCATTGTCCAATTCGATGATATATCCCCCAGCACCAACATTTGTTGCTCTGAATCGCTGTTTGCCGTGGCGTGAAACTTCTCTTGATCAGCAATACCAAAAAACCAACCCCCGTTCTGCCAATCCGCATCTCCCACGATCCCTAATCCGTGCTCAGCATAAGTTTGATTCTCATCCGCCTTTACCCAGATATTAACGGAATAATCTTCGTCTCCGAACTTCAAACCCGAAGGACTGCTTAAGTCAATATCATCATTACTTCCATCGAAACTGTAACCCTTACCAATGACTCCTTCTTCTTCTTGTGTTGGGCCATTAATACTTCCATCATGGTTGTTGGAAGTAACATCCAACAAATCACCCGAAGTTTCATTGAAAACATATCCGGCGTTGAGATTGCTTTCCTTATCAAATACCACGCTTGCAGAAACACTTTGATCACTGCCTATCCCGCTACCGTAAAACACTTTAAGTTGAACACTTCCGTCCCGCACCCAATCTCTGTAAACGTGAATTGTCGCTGTTTCCGCCGTGGCATCAAAACTTTCTATCCAATAATCAAGTAAATTGTTATTCTCGTCATAAACGGCGATATCGCTTTTATCCGCAATATTAGTCCAATCCAAAACTATCTCTCCCGTTCCCGTAGTGCTGTCATCTCCACTTGTTATTTTCAAAGGAACAACACGGGAAATGGTCGGCGTTCCCGATGCGCTCGTTACATCCAATTTTTTGATTTTATTGAAATCGAATATAAGAACACAAGTGGTAAAACTCCAAGTAGAACTTTGAGTGCTGTCATTTCCGTCATCGGCAACGGCATACCAAGAATAAGAGGTTTCCGAAGATAATCCAGACCAAGTTGTGGTAGCATTTTCTCCAGAAGCTACACCAGTATCACAACCAATTTTAGAATCATCCGCAGCATCATAAAAACAAACATCCATTGAATCGCCGTTTGGGTCGGAAACATCTGCGGATAAAGTAAGTGGGGCAGAAACGCCTGTAGCACCATCCTCTGGCGAAGGATTAAAAATAATAGGAGCATCGCCAGTAAAGGTTCCTATCTGCTGACTGAAAAATTCGGGAGTTCCTTTTGTGGCGTCGTATTGGGCTGTTATTTCATCGGGGGAGAGGGTTGTGTTAAAAACGCGGACGTCGTCTAATATTCCATCAAAATGTTCATTGTCATCTCCTCTCCCTCCAATTTTAAATGTTTCAGATGTAGAATTTAAACTCCCATCTCCAGAGCCTGATACTATTTCACTATTATCAATAAAAATCTTAGCTTGACCGCTTCCATCATAAGTGAGGACAACGAAGTACCATGTATCAGTATTTATAGTCCCTCCCGATAAGTTCACACCGCCAGAATTTATAATAGTATGTAGTTCGCCCGATTCAACAGAAAAAAACAGAGTATCATTTGCACTAGGACCTCCATTTACAAACATACTGTGTCTGGTCTGACTATTACTTTCAGCTTTTAACCATATAGCTAATGAAAATGTGGTTAAACCTTCTATTCCTATATCACCACATTCTATATAATCACCATCGTCTCTTTCAAAATCATAAGCACCGCCTACTTGTCCAACTTGTCCTTGGGTAGCACCATTTACCGTTCCATCATTATTATTGCTTGTCAAATCCAAAGCATCTCCTAAATCCTCATTCAATGCCCAACCACCTTGTAGATTGGTCTCCTTATCAAAAACAGTATCTGAACTCACGCTTTGGTCGCTCGGTCCACTTCCATAAGCGATTTGAGCTTGAGTTGAACCGTCTCTTACCCAATCTCTGTAAACGTGAATTGTCGCTGTTTCCGCCGTGGCATCAAAACTTCCTATCCAATAATCAAGTAAATTGTTATTCTCGTCATAAACGGCGATATCGCTTTTATCCGCAATATTAGTCCAATCCAAAACTATCTCTCCCGTTCCCGTAATGCTGTCATCTCCACTTGTTATTTTCAAAGGAACAGCACGGGAAATGATCGGCGTTCCCGATGCGCTCGCTACGTCAAGTTTTTTGAGCTTATTAAAATCAGTTATTGATGCAGCTCTCGCCTCTTGGGAAAAAGCAGTAAAAAGCAATGCAAAAAACAGCATTAAAACCACGGCTAACTTTTTAGAAAAGGTTGAGTTCATAGCAAAAACAAAATATTTGAAATAATCTCCTTCTTTGAACCAACAATACAAATAAAAAAACAAAGCAATAAAGTAGAACGATTACAACTCCAATATTAATTATACCAAAAAAACAACTTAAACAAAACATAAATGAACTTATTCAGAGAAAAAGCAATGCCTATCCTGTAAAAAGGCTCTGTGTCAAAAAGTGTGGTGGTTTTTTTGAAAAGTTCTCCCTTGGGGGAGA
>CAZXUK010000023.1:0-14195 GCA_964644045.1 uncultured Gammaproteobacteria bacterium | reverse complement strand
AGTCCGACTTTTCCGGAGGCACTCATTCCGGAACCATAGCTTCCAGCTCCGGGAGCATTATGTTGGAGTTTTAAGTATTTAAAAGATTAAGGTTAATATTTTAATGAATAAGATAAAAGGCAAATTTATTTTTAATTTTTCACGCGACTTATTATTAGTCTTAGTAGTGGCGTGCTTTGCTTTTTCTTTTTTGTTTGCCTCTCAAGCCCAAGCTTTTTCCGATTCTGATTGCGATTCCGGAGACCTAACTACCACTTGTACTGTAACTTCCACTAAGATCCTTTCCGCCGGAGAGGTTATTTCCGGAGACAATTTGGTTATAGACTCAAGCGGTGAATTGACTACCGGCTATAATTCCGATAATCATTATTACAATTCTTTTCAGATTAATATGTCCGGTGATGTCACTCTGCAAAACGGCGGAGTAATTACCGGAAACGTGGAGATAAATACCGATAATTTAAATATAGCTTCTTCCAGCGCCATTGATGTTTCCGACAAAGGATATGCCGGTGGCGAGAGAGTATGCGGAGGCTCAAGCGGAGGCTCAAGCGGTTACGGAGCCGGGGCCGGCGGAGCCGGCAATGAAATATCCGGAGGAGGCGGAGCCGGTTACGGAGGCTTAGGAGGTAATGGTTTTAATTCTTCTGACGGCGGCTCGGTTTATGGTCAGGCCTCTACCACTGATCCCTTTAGTTATGGATCCGGAGGTGGAAGCGGAGGTATTAGCGAGGGCGGTGATGATCAATGTTCCGGAGCCGGCGGAGCTGGAGGCGGTTTAGTCAAAATTGTCGCCAGTAGCTCCTTGGTTTTAAACGGAAATATTTGGGCCAATGGAGAAGATGGCAAAAATGGAAGCAGTTCGGTTGCTCAAGGAGGAGGCGGAGGATCAGGAGGATCTGTTTGGATAGAAACTCCGAGCGTGAGCGGAACCGGTTCCATACAAGCGGAAGGCGGAAACGGAGGAGACGGAGATATATCCCCGAGCGGAGGTGGCGGAGCCGGAGGCCGGATCGCTTTAGGCAAGAGCCCAATTTTTTCTTCTTTAACCGTTTCTTCTGACGCCGGTTCCGGTTATGAAGCAGGGGAGAGGGGTAGTTTATATTATGATTTTAGCGGAACTTACACTTCTGAAGTTTTAGATTTTTCTTCTCCCAGAGATTTTACTACTATCAATATCAGCAAAACCGAGCCGGCTACCAATACTTCGGTAACTGTATATTTACGAGCCGGAAGCACAACTACTCCGGACGAAAGCTGGACTGATTGGATGGAGGTTTCAGACGGATCTGATATTTCTTCCACCTCTGATAACAGGTATTTGCAATATAAGACCGAGTTGAGTTTGCAGGCAACCGGCACCATACCCCAAAATCTTAGTTTGGACTCGATCAATATTAGTTATAATTCTTATAATATTACCACAGTTACGGATTGGGCGCGTCGCGTAAAAATAGGGATTGATCCGGACAAAGTAGACGGAGACCTAAATAGCTTCCCTTTACTTTTAACCGAAGATAATCTGCCCGCCGAGATTTTTAACAGAGCGCAAGCCGATGCCTGCGATCTTAGATTTAGCACCGATTCGGCCTTAGATAATGAGTTGGCTTTTGAAATAGTTAGTTTTGACAGTGCCAGTAGTACAGCCGAGATTTGGGTCAAGATTCCCTCTCTTTCCTCTTCTGCCACTACTTCTTTTTATGCCTGGTATGGGAATAACTCGGCCCAGTGCTATGCTTCCAGCTCTACTTATGGATCCCAAAATGTCTGGAGTGATAAATATGTCGGAGTTTGGCATTTAGGTGATGATTCTGCTTCTACCACCGATTCAAGCCCTAATAATAATGGGGGAGAGTGTTATAACACTGATGATTGGTATGATACTTGCCCCGCATTAATAGAGGGGAAAATAGGTAAGGCCCATTATTGGGATAATAACCAAGAAGATCAAATTGATATTCCCAACTCCGACAGTTTTAATGTGGACAGTCTATCAGTGCAGCTTTGGGCTAAAGTGGAAACCACTACAGATGAATACCAAATATTGCTTTCCAAGGATAATATCTGGGGTATGGGTGTTGATTATGAAAACAAAGCTGGCTGGGGAACGGAATATTCTCTTTTATTGGGTAATGAGGTGTCTAATTCTGATTTTGATTTTTTTGTAGGCACCTATGACACACCCAGTATCCAAAAATTTTATCAAAACGGGGTGGAGGTGGCCTCGGACACTTATCCGCCCACCAGTTTGTCCAATAATTCTTCCGACTTTGTTTTAGGAGGCGGAGAATTTCCTTATTCTCTTCCTGAGGGAGATAATAGAAATTTTTACGGGACTATGGATGAAGTAAGAGTTTTAAATACGGTTTTGTCAGCTGATTGGGTGGCCACAGAATATAATAATCAGAGTTTTCCCTGTACTTTTGTTATAACCGAAGAGCCGGAAGATACGAGTCCTTCTCTCACCTCTTCTCCTTTTAATACTACTGATTCCACTAATTTTTTAAGAAATTTGTCTTGGTCCCAGACTGTTCCGGCCACCAGCACAGACATAAAACTCCAACTTAGGACTTCCGCGGACGGCGCTAATTGGACTTCTTGGTTGGGCCCGGACGGAACATCCAACACTTTTTTTAATGACAGTCATTCCTCCTGCTCCCAGGCCAGCTCAACCGTAACCTGCGACATAAGCTCCACCAGCACTTTGGGAAACGGGATTAAAGATCAGTATGTCCAATATAAAGCCCATTTTATAACCGAGAACTCCGACTATACCCCGACTCTTAATTCGGTTGATATAGATTATGAGGAAATAGAGGGCGGGGCAACTTACAATATAACCGGAACTTATACTTCGGAAATTTTGGATATATCTCGGAAAAAGAATTTGACTATCGTGGATATTTCTAAAACTGAGCCTACGGCCAGTACCACAGTTAATGTCTATCTGCGGGCCGGAAACACAGCCACTCCGGATGGAAATTGGAGTTCTTGGGCCAAGGTGACAGACGGAGCTGATATTTCCGCTTTGGCAGGTAGTGATTATTTGCAGTACAAAGCCGAACTTAATGCCCAGTCTACGGGAATAACGCCGCAAAGTCCCAATTTGGACAGTATAAGTTTTAATTATGCTTCTTATGCAGAAGAAGTGTATTGGAATAAAAGAGCCCCCCTAACCATTGATTCGGATAAAGTGGCCGGAGATCTGACTGATTTTCCTGTGCTTTTAACCGAGGATAATCTGCCCGCCGAGATTTTTAGCCAAGCCCAAAGCGATGGCTGTGATATTAGGTTTAGCACTGACTCGGACATGGACAATGAAATACCTTTTGAAATAGTCGGTTTCAACTCCACCAGCAGCACAGCCGAAATTTGGGCCAAGGTGCCCGAGGTGGCCTCAACTTCTTCTACTACTATTTATGTTTGGTATGACAATCCTTCTGCTGATTGCTACTCCGAAAGTGATACTTATGGAAGTGAAAATGTCTGGGATGATTATGTTTTGGTGACTCATATGAATGATTATAATTCAACTCATATAGTGGATAGTTCTGGAAAGCAAGGTTATCTTACTAAAATAGCAAGTGATGAGCCAATTGAAGATTCAAATGCTCAGATAGGTAAAAGCCAATTATTTGATGGTTCTAATGACCATATTTCCTTGGAGCAGACAGAAATGGATAAGGCAGGACATACAACAAACTGGACTATTAGCATATGGCTTAATTCACCTTCTTCTACCTCAAATATGGACACTATTGTCTGTGGTGACGAAAAAGATTTAATGCTTGGAGTGGGTAAGAGTGGAGACGATTCATTAAGAGTTATGGTTGATGGTGAGAGTTATAGGGACTATGATGGCGTGCCTTATAATGACAACTCTTGGCACTATATCACAGCTGTTAAATACCAAGATTCCACAGAGCCTTATCTTTATATGGATAAGTCCCAGTATTATAATAGTGGAGGCACGGGGACAGTAGGTCGGTCTGGAAATTACTATATCGGTAAGAGTGGTTGGGCTGATGGAGGAATACCAAATGCATATTATGATGAGATACGAGTAAGTAAATATAATTTGAGTAAAAAATGGCATGACACAGAATACAACAACCAAAATTCACCCTCCACCTTTATAAGCGTAGGTGATCCTGTTAGTGGACTTCCCAATTTTGTTTCTTCGCCTTACAATACCACTGATTCAGCCAATGCTGTAAGAACCTTGTCTTGGCAGGAAACCATCCCCGCTACCGGCACGGATGTTAAATTGCAACTCAGGACTTCTCCCGACGGCAATAATTGGACTTCTTGGTTGGGTCCGGACGGCTCGGAAGAAACTTATTTTAACGAAAACAGTACCAATTGTTCCAAGGCCAGCTCTACGGTAACTTGTAATATAAATCAATCAAGCACTTTGGGTAATAATATTAATGATCAATATATTCAATATAAGGCCTTTCTTGTTTCCGACAGCGGTAATTTTACTCCTACCCTAAATTCTGTCACCCTGGATTATGAAGATTTGGAAGGCTCAGAGGTTTATGACATTACCGGCACCTATACCTCTGAAGTGTTGGATTTCTCCTCAGATGACGAATATGCCACTGTGGATATTTCCAAAACCGAGCCCACATCCAGCACCACGGTTACGGTTTATCTGCGGGGAGGAAATACAGATACGCCTGACGGATCTTGGACGAGCTGGACAGAGATCTCTGACGGATCGGACATTTATTCTTTTAGTGGTAATAGATACCTCCAATACAAAGCCGGTCTTGAAGCTCAAGCCAGCGGCACCATCCCCCAAAATCCCAGTTTAGACAGGATCAGGTTTAATTATGGCGCTCATAACGCTTTTGCCTGGTCCAGAAGCGCCGCCTTAAGCATTGATCCCGATAAGGTAGAAGATGATTTGGTTGATTTCCCCGTGCTTTTAACCGAGGAGAATCTCCCGGCTGAGCTTTTTAGCTACGCCCAGACCGATGCTTGCGATCTCAGGTTTAGCACCGATTCCGGTTTAAGCGCAGAGCTTCCTTTTGAGATAGCCGAGTTTGATAAATTAAATAACGAGGCGGAGGTATGGGTTAAGGTGCCTGAGATTTCCTCCAGCAGTCCCACCACTATTTATGTCTGGTATGGAAATAATAATGCCGACTGCTATAAGGCCACTTCCACTTACGGGGCGCAGAATGTTTGGGAGAGTGATTATAAAATGGTTGCGCATAACGGAGGCTCCACAGATTCTACCGGCAATGGCAATAACGGAACCGCCAAAGGGGGAGTGATTGCCGGAGGCGTTGATGGTAGAATGGGAGTGGCCACTGATTTTGACGGCAGTGATGATTGGTTTGAGATAGATGAATTAAGCGCGGAGATTGATTCTTTATATACCGTTTCCGCTTGGATTAACGGAACTGTATCCGGAGAAGGACCGGACGGCTATGGCCGGGATATTGTTTCTTTTCATGCCAACAATTACAACTATACCCCGGTAATGCGTTTTAATGTTAAGGAGAATAAATTAAGAGTTCGTAATGAAGTGGAACAAACGGCTCTTAGTGATGATACTTGGCATTATGTTACCATGGCCAGTGATGGAGATAAGTATTATTTATATGCGGACGGAGAATTTTTAACTTCCGGAGGAGAGGCCGACTCTATCCCTGATGACGCTTATGGAAATATCGGACAGGATTGGGATTACGGACCCGAGGCCTCTGATTTTTTCCAAGGAATTATTGATGAGACCAGATTATCTGCGGCCACGCGAACTCCGGCTTGGATCAAGACGGAATATAACAACCAAAATTCCCCCTCCGCCTTTGTTTCCGTGGCTACTCCCACTCCGGCCGATTTTACTCAAAATTTCACTTCTTCTCCTTATAATACCATCAGTTCCACCAATTTCTTACAAGAACTGTCTTGGACAGAAAACATTCCCGCCACCTCCACTGATATCAAATTTCAGCTCAGGACTTCCGGTAATGGAAGTGACTGGACTGATTGGCTGGGCCCGGACGGCACAAATAATACTTATTTTAATGATACTCACTCGGATTGCTCCAAAGCTACTTCTACTGTGGTTTGTAGCTTGGATTCCAATACAGTTTTAGGCAACGGAATAAATGATCAATATGTTCAATACAAGGCCTATTTAACAGCTGAGTCAGGCACGGCTGTTCCCACCTTAAGCTCTGTGGTTTTAGATCATGAAGTCTTGGATGGCGGAGAGGTTTATAATATTACCGGGACTTATACTTCCGAAGTTTTGGATTTTTCCGAAAGTAGGGATTTTACTACTGTAGATATTTCTAAAACCGAGCCGGGAGCCAGCACCTCGGTCGCGGTTTATGTTCGCGGAGGAGCCACCGGCACTCCGGATGAAACCTGGAGCGCTTGGACAGAGGTTGCGGACGGAGACGACATTTCAACTTTGGCCGGCAACAGATACCTGCAATACAAAGTGGAGCTTAATACTCAATCTAATGGTAGCGTCCCGGAGAATCCTTCCCTGGAGGAGATAAGTTTTAATTATGATTCTTCCGAAGAATCCGGACCCTTCCTATTAAATTTTCTTTCTTCTCCTTATAACACCACTAATTCCCAGAATTTTTTAAGAGAAATTTCCTGGGAGGAGGATATTTCCGCTTCCAGTACCTCGGCCACCAGTACCGATATAAAATTTCAGCTCAGAACCTCTTCGGATGGTAATAGTTGGACCAGCTGGCTGGGACCGGACGGAACAGCTAACACTTATTTTAATGATATTCATGAGGATTGTTCTAAAACCGGTACTAGCGTAACTTGTGCTATTGACGAAGATAATATTTTGGGAAACGGAGTGGAAGATAAATATATTCAATACTCGGCTTATTTAATAGCTGAGTCAGCTGAGGTTAAGCCGACTTTGAATAATGTAGACCTAAATTACGAGAACTTGGAGGGCGCGGAAGTTTATAATATTACCGGGACTTATACTTCCGAAGTTTTGGATTTCTCTGAAGAGAGAGATTTTACCACCGTAGACATAAGTAAAACCGAGCCCAATGCCAGCACTACGGTTACGGTTTATGTTCGCGGAGGAGCCACCGGAACTCCGGACGGGACTTGGAGCGCCTGGACAGAAGTTACGGACGGAGCTGATATTTCCACTTTAGCCGGTAACCGTTATCTTCAATACCGGGCCGAACTTAACTCGCAGGCCAGTGACAGTCTTCCGGAAAATCCTTCTTTGGAAGAGATAAGTTTTAATTATGATCCTTATTTAAAGGAATTGAAGGGTTTTTCATCAGGATGGAATAAAAGAGTTTCCTTAGCCATTGATCCGGATAAAGTGGCCGGAGACCTGACTGATTTTCCTGTGCTTTTAACCGAGGATAATCTGCCCGCCGAGATTTTTAGCCAAGCTCAAAGCGATGGCTGTGATATTAGGTTTAGCACTGATTCGGATATGGACAATGAAATACCTTTTGAAATAGTCGGTTTTAACATCTCCAGCAGTTCAGCCGAGATTTGGGCCAGGGTGCCCGAGGTGGCCTCAACTTCTTCTACCACTATTTATGTCTGGTATGGCAATAGTTCGGCTGAGTGTTATGCTTCCAGCTCCACTTATGGAGCGCAAAATGTTTGGACCAATAACTACAAATTGGTTTATCATAATGTTTTAAATGATTCTTCCCCCAATGGTTATGAGGGAACAAACAGCGGAGCTACTTTGGTTTCCACCGGAAAAATCGGCGATGCCCATGATTTTGAGGACAGTAATAACTATATCCAAGCCATGACTGCTACCGAGGCGGATACAATTGGTAGTGATTTCGCGGTTTCTACTTGGTTTTATCCTGAGTCAACTTCCGGTAATTCTTCGGCTAGGATAGTGACCCGAGACTGTTCGGATTATTGGTGTGTTTGGTTAGATCAAAGCACGGCTTACCCTCAAAATTTAAGCTATTATTTTGATAATAATTCCAAGGCTAATTTTTCAGATAAAGTTGGTCAACAGTGGAATCAGGTTTTTGCTAGTTGGAATTCAGACAACTCTCAATCCTCTATATATATAAACGGAGAGCTCCTGGGGAATTATTCTACTAGTGGATTTGATGGAAGTAGTAGGCCGATTGTTATAGGAGACAATACCGAAAGCAGCCCTAATCCTGGGAGTAGTCCTTTTTATGGTCTTGTAGATGAATTTCGTATTTATGACTCTAATATAACCTCTGAATGGGTGGCCACTGAATACAACAACCAAAATTCACCCTCCACCTTTATAAGCGTAGGTGATTCTGTCAGCAGACTCCCCAATTTTGTTTCTTCGCCTTATAACACCACTGATTCAGCCAATGCCTTAAGAACCTTGTCTTGGCAGGAAACCATCCCCGCTACCGGCACGGATGTTAAATTGCAACTCAGGACTTCTCCCGACGGCAATAATTGGACTTCTTGGTTGGGTCCGGACGGCTCGGAAGAAACTTATTTTAACGAAAACAGTACTAATTGTTCCAAGGCCAGTTCTACGGTAACTTGCAGTATAAACTCCACCAGCACCTTGGGAAACAGTATTAAGGATCAATATGTTCAATACCGCGCTTCCTTGGTTTCTGTAACCGGCGGACATACTCCGACTCTTAATTCGGTTAATTTGGGCTATGAAGAAATAGAGGGCACAATTGATTATGATTTAGTCGGAAATTATACTTCGGAAGTTTTGGATTTTTCTCAAGGCAGGAATTTCTCTACTGTTAATATCTCTAAAACCGAGCCTACGTCCAGCACCACGGTTACGGTTTATTTGCGCGGTGGTAATACCGCCACGCCGGATGAAACCTGGACTTCTTGGACCGAAATTACGGATGGAGCCGATATTTCCTCTTGGGCCGGCAACAGATATCTTCAATATAAAATTGAATTAACAGCCCAATCCAGCGGTAGCGTGCCTCAAAGTCCCGGTCTGGACGAGATAACTTTTAATTACGGAAGTTATGATTTTTCTTTTTGGAACCGAAGAGTGGCCATAAATGTTGACCCCGGTAAAGTGACCTCCACCCTTACCAATTTCCCTATGCTTTTGACCGAGGATAATTTGCCGGCCGAGGTGTTTACCCGCGCCCGGACTGATGGCTGTGATTTAAGGTTTAGCACTGATTCCGCTATGACCCAAGAAATACCTTTTGAGTTGGTTAGTTTTAATGCCACCACCAGCATCTTAGAGGCCTGGGTTAAAGTTCCCGAGCTTTCTTCTACCGCCACCACCACAATTTATGCCTGGTATGGCAATAGCTCAGCCGAGTGTTATAGCTCAGGCAGCGCTTATGGCAGTGAGAACGTGTGGGGAGACGAATATGTGGGAGTTTGGCACCTGGAAGAAGATTCGGGACCTGTTTTTGACTCTACAGGAAACGGGCATAGCGGAACTTTTGACTACACTCTTCCCACACCGGTCGCGGGTAAAATAGGGGGCTCACATTATTGGGATGGATTTTATGATAATGTATATATCACAGATACTGATGATTTGGATCCTGTTAATATAACTTTAGAGGCCTGGGTTGAAAGTAGTTACGAACAAGGTCAACATGACAGATTTGTAACTAAAGATTGTGATGATAATTGGTGTTTAAGAAACGATAGTGGGAACATTGCCTGGGTGATTGACGGCAGTAGTGTCTCCGGAAGCAGCACCTCTTTAGGAGAATATACATTTTTTACCGGCACTTATGACACTCAAAGCCAAGCGCTTTATCAGGATGGTTCTCAAATCGCGATTAACAATAGCCCCACCTCCTCCTTGGGAAGTAATAATAAAAATTTGGTGTTTGGAGCTAATGTGGATAATGTAAACTATAATGAATATCAAGGTGTAATGGACGAGATTAGAGTATTAAACTCCGCCCTGTCAGCCGAGCAAATAGCTACGGAATATAACAATCAAAATTCTCCTTCTACCTTTGCCAGCGCCGGTGATCCGGAAGAGGTTTCTTTAAATTTGGTGTCTTCAGTTTATGATAGTTTAAATGAGTTAAACACTATAAGAACTTTGTCTTGGGAGGAGATGATTCCCGCCACCAGCACGGATATAAAATTGCAACTCAGGGCTTCTCGAGACGGTGACAACTGGACTTCCTGGAAAGGCCCGGACGGAACAATCAACACTTATTTTAATGACAGTCACGCCGATTGTTCCAAGACGGATTCCGCCGTAACTTGCTCTATAGATGGTTCTACCGCCCTGGGCAACAGTCTGTATGAGCAGTATGTTCAATACAGGGCCTTTATAGTCTCAACTAACGGCCGTTCCGCCCCCACTCTTAACTCCGTAACCTTGGGCTATGAAGAGATAGAAGGCGAGATTGAGCATGATCTCAACGGAACCTACACCTCTGAAGTTCTGGATTTTATAAAACAAAGAGATTTTACCACCGCGGATATTAGCAAAACCGAGCCCACGGCCAGCACTTCGGTTCAAGTTTATCTGCGGGGAGGAGCCAGTAGTACTCCGAACGGAACTTGGACCTCCTGGACGGAAATTACGGACGGGCAGGATATTTCTTCTTTTGCTGGTAACAGATATTTGCAATACAGAGCGGAATTCAGCACTCAAGCCAGCGGTGAGATTCCGGCCAATCCTTCCTTGGATTCCATAAGTTTTAATTATGGCTCTTATGGTTTGCAAGTGGCCCCGAGTTGGAGTGGGAGCGCCATGATCAGCGTTGATCCGGAAAAGGTAAGCGCTGATTTAACCGATTTCCCCATGCTTTTAACCGAAAAGAGTCTGCCCGATAATATATTCAGCCAAGCCAAATTTGATGCGTGTGATATTAGATTCAGCACTGATATGGACAAAAACAACGAAATACCTTTTGAGATAGTTGGTTTTAATCCCAATTCCGGCAAGGCCGAGATTTGGGTCAAGGTGCCCGAGCTTTCTTCCACCGATCCCACTGTGATTTATCTCTGGTATGGCAATGACTCGGCTCAGTGTTATGATACTGACAGCACCTACGGCAGTGAAAATGTTTGGAACAACAATTATGCCGGAGTTTGGCACTTGGAGGAGGATTTCGGAACTGTTTATGATTCCACTTCCAATAATAATGACGGAAGTTTTGCCGATAATTTACCTAATCCGACCGAAGGTATAATCGGAGGTTCGCATGATTTCAGTGATGGCGGATATGTTTATATTCCCAATAGCAATTCTTTAAATCCGGAAAATTTATCAGTAGAGATTTGGAAGAATTCATTTAGTGAAAAAGGTGAAGTATTTCCTTTGGTATATAAAGAAAGTAGTTGGGGATTGCTTCAGTATAGTTCGGGTGATTGGTCAGGGCCGATGACAGATGCTTTTTTGATTAATTCCAATATGATGTCCGCCGGAACTTATGCTGAGGGTTTTTTGGTGGGCACTTATGATACCTTGAGCCAAAAAATATATAGAAACGGAGTATTAAAAGAAACTGATAATAACCCTCCCAGCTCTATTAATGCTTCCAGTTCCAATTTAATAATAGGGGGTAATGATTACATTTCTGAGGGAATATTGGATGAGGCCAGAGTTTTAAATACCCCCCTTTCGGCTGATTGGATAACTACTGAATACAACAATCAGAGTTCTCCTTCCACTTTTGCCACTGTTATGGAAGGTTTTGTGGGAGCTTTTACTTCTTCGGTTTTTGATTCCAAATATGCCAAAACCGCCTGGGCCAATGTTAGTTGGAGCGAAACCGCCCCCACTTCTTCCGATGTTAAAGTAAAATTAAGAACTTCCCCGGACGGAAATACTTGGACCGAATGGCTGGGCCCCGGAGCAACCACCACCGCTTATTTTAACGATAGTCATGCCAATTGTTCCAAAATGAATTCCGCTGTTAGTTGTGATATTGACAGTTCAGGCGCCTTGGGTGACGGTTCAAATGACCGCTACCTCCAATATAAGGTTTATTTGGTTTCCGAAACAGGAATTTTTAATCCTCTCTTTAGCTCTATTGCCTTTAATTATGCCAATAATACGCCTCCGGAATTTAAAGAAAGGCCTTCAGCTAACCAGAATTTGGGAGGTAAAGTAAGTATAAACTATTCTATTCGAGATATAGACACCGACTTGGGTTCAATAACTCCCGGTTATGTTACCCCTTCTTTTGAATATTCTTTGGACGGAGGGGTTAACTGGCAAAGCGCCACTTCCACTTGTTTCGAAGACGGTGATTGGGCTAATAAGGCGGTCAGCGCTTCCGACTGGACCGATTATACCGCCACTTGGACTCCTTCCTGCGAGTCAGGCATAGGCAGTACGGTTTATTCCACCTCTACCAAGATCAGAATTACTATTGATGACAATGAAATTGCCAATAATATTGTGGTTAGCACCACTCCCGCTTTTGTTCTGGATTCCAAAGCACCTGTCCTGGGAGAACCCCCTGTGTATATAGATGCGCGTTTGGCCGATTCTCAAGCAGCTCCGGTTTATTTAAGCGCCAGTGATGATAATTCCGTAGAAGAGATGAGGATCAGCCTGGATCCCGATTTTTCCGCCGCTTCTTGGACCGGTTATAATACCAGTTCTTCCGTTAATTTAGCCACTAATCCCGATACTGTTTATGTTCAATTCAGGGACGAATATCATAATATATCCTCGGATCGGGCGGATACTCCCGATACGCCCCAAAATTTAACTATCCAAGACTCAAGTGATGCCCCTGATAGCTACGAGCTTTTCCTTACTTGGCAGGCCCTGGCCACCGAGCCCGGACCCGGGTTTGATAAATACAGAATTTATCGCTCCACTTCGGCCGACCCGGAGACTTTAAGTCTTCAAAGCACTATTTCCAATATGGATCTTAATTATTGGAGAGATATCGCTGTGACCGCCTCCACTACTTATTATTATGCCATTGCTTCTTTGGATAAGGACGGTAACGAGTCTTTTTATTCTTCGGTTGTAAGCGCTACTGCCAACGGTATTCAGGATGAGGATGAAGAGGAATACGAGGAAGAAGAAATACCCCCGGTTATTTCTAATGTTGAAGTTCCTCAATCTTCTATTTATTCTGATCAAGTTACTGTTTATTGGGACACGGACGAGCCTTCCGATTCTTTGGTTAGCTACTCCACTAACCCGGGATCTTTTACCAATCATAAGGGAGCCAAAACCCTTTATGACCAAGACGGTAATTTGGGTCGCCATCAAATTACTTTAACCAACTTGAATCCGGACACCACTTATTATTTTATGGTTGAATCTACGGATGTTTTTGGCAACACTTCAACCAGCACTCAAGCTCCTGATGGTTATACTTTTATTACCACGGCGAGTTCGGTTATTTCCAATATTAATGTTTCCGATTTGGGAAAAACTTCGGCTCAAATTAATTGGGTTACGGACATAGACACCGATTCCCAAGTAACTTATTCGGTTAATTCTGATTTATCTAATCCCACCAGCGTGGAAATAACTGAATTAACTACCCAGCATAATGTTGAATTAAGCGGTTTAAGCGAAGATACTACTTATTATTATAAAGTAGAATCCACGGACATAAACGGCAATACTACTGTTGATGACAATGAAGGTGATTATTATTCTTTTACTACCAAAAGAACCCTAACTTTCTTCTCGTCTTACCCCGGTATTAGTCTTTTAGCTGATACTTATGCCAAGATTGATTGGGAGACCAATATAGACACCAGATCCAGGCTTTATTGGGGAACCGCTTCCGGAGATTATACTGAGCAGATTTCGGAAACCGAATTTACTCAAGGACATTCTTTAACTTTGGATGGACTGAGTCCGGAAACCACATATTACTACTATCTAAGTTCAGAGGATCTCTCCGGAAATACCACCAGCACTTCCGAATATTCTTTCACCACCAACAAAACTTTGGTGGAAGAAACAGAGGAAGGAGAAGATGAGAAAGAAGGGGAAGAAGAGGAGGTAACTCCGGAAGAAGAAGCTCAGCAAGGAGGAGGAGGGATAATAGATAAAACTGACAGCATCCCCCCTGATGTTTCGAAAGTTGAGGTGCTGGAAGAAAGAAGCGAATCTGTGGTTATATCCTGGCAAACTAACGAGCCCACTTTAGGTTTAATAGAGGTGGGGGAAACTTCTGAATACGAAGGAGTATACGGAGGTGACGCCCAATTTAAGACCGACCACACCGCCCGCATCAAGAGATTAGACCCCGAAACCACCTATAACT
>CAZXUK010000022.1:0-15560 GCA_964644045.1 uncultured Gammaproteobacteria bacterium | reverse complement strand
TTCAAGGGGGAGATTAAGAGGGGGTTAATAAATGAAATAAGTGAGAACAAACCCCGCCTAACCTCCCCTTGGAAAGGGGAGGAACCTCCGGTCTTTCTTCCCCTTTTTCAAGAATACCGGTTTCTTTCTCCCCCTTTTCAAGGGGGAAATTAAGAGGGGGTTAAATGTATCATACTGTAGTGTGATACATTTAGACTATGACGCGATCTTCTAAAAAAAGATCGCATTAACCTTGTTTGAATAAATAAAAATAAAATAAGTAAATTAAGTGGCTTCCCCGCAAATCAACAAATTGTCTCACAAATCTACAAATTTTTTCTCACCTCAAATGTTTATTTTAAAAATTATAGTTAATCTTTAGCAAAAGCGAAAATTAATTTCTAATTTCCCAATTTCTAATTTCTTAAATCCTTTCTTCTCTCTTTATAATCCGGGATTGTTTGAGACACTAACTCCCAAAACCGAGAAGAATGATTTAATTCCCTTAGGTGGCAAAGTTCATGAACAATTATATAATCGCTCAATTTCTCCGGTAAATTTATCATTTTATAATTAAAATTCAAATTTCCTTTGCTGGAGCAGCTCCCCCATCTGCTTGTTTGGTTACGAACAAAGATCTTGCGCAAGGGAAAATTATAAAACTGATTAAAATAATAAATCTTTTCCCAAATAAACTGTCGCGCTTTCTCTTTATGGGCCAAATATTCCTTTCTTTCTCGAGAATAAATTTTCTTGGGATCCTTGCCTTCCGGAATTTGGTTGTAAAGCCACTCTTTTTGGGTTTTTAAAACTTTTTCTCCTCGTCTTAAACTAAGAAAAAAAGGGATCGTTACCAAGACTTCTCCGGTGCTTCGGATACTTATTCTTACATTTTTGGCTTTTTTATTCCTTCTAATTTTATAAAATATTTTTTTATTTTTACAAATAAAAAACTTGTTCTCCCTCATGAGACCTGAAATTATTTTTAAAATTCAAGAATTGTCCGGAATTAATTAAAATTCCTTTAAGAGTTTGGAAAGTTTAATTACCGCCACTCCGGTCACCTCATCCGCGGCGCCGTAATAAATATAGATATTACCTTTGATCTTCTCCGCTCCGCAAGGAAAAACTATATTAGGGACCAACCCTTTTTTCTCAAAATCGGCCAAGGGTTCAAAAATAGGATAATCAATCCGAGATTTAATAATCCTGGGGTCTTTTAAATCCAGTAAAATTGCTCCCACTCGATAAATCGAATCCTTTTCCGAAACTCCGTGATAAAGCATTAACCACCCCTTTCTGGTTTTGATAGGAGGAGAAGACAGTCCCACTCTTTTTCCGTCCCATCTTCCCTTGCGCGGTTTTACCAAATCCGTATTTTCCAGCTCTCGCCTGTCTTTAAAATTTAAATTATCGGCCAAGGAAATATCAATGCTGTTTTGCAGGCGATGAAAAATAGCGTATTTTCCTTTTACTTTTTCTTTTAAAATACAGGCATCCTTATCATCGCTACCGGAAGGGGAGATCAGCTGAGGCCTTTCCCAGTTCCATTTTTTAGTTAAAAAATCCTGGGTTTTGATCCGAGTTAGGGCCACCTGAGGAGGTTCCACGCCGTTAAAGGCGGTATAAAGCATATAAATATAATTTCCTACCCGAGTTAAACGAGGGTCTTCACATCCCGAATTTCCGTTTTTTATCCTTTTTATTTCAAAATCTTCCCGTGGGGTATAAACGGGATAATCCAATCTTTCTTCTATAGTAACTCCATCCCGACTTCGGGCGTAACCCAAAACCGAGGTGTTATCCTCGGACATAGCCCGATAAAGCAAATGAACTTGGTTGTTAAGCATTACGGTTCCGGGGTTAAATACCGCTTTTGACTCCCACGGATTATCCTTGTCAGGTTTTAAAATCGGGCCCCCGGGAATTCTGTGAAACTTGATGGGATCCGAGGGTTTGCGCAATATATCTTTTAATAAATTTTTTAAATTAAAGCTGGCCCGGCAACAATGGGTGTCTGCCGCTCCATAATAAATATGTAAATCATTTCCTTCAATTAAAGCGCCACTGGGAAAAACAATATTGGAAACTTCGCCCTTGATTTCGTAATCCTCCTGGGGATTTAAAAGAGTGGCTTTGGTTTTACCTAAAATTTTTAAAGGATTTTTCAGATCCAATAAAACCGCTTCAACCCCGAAAGAAGGATGATCGCTGAAATAATTTTTAATATAAGAATAAATCACCAACCATCCCCGGGAAGTTTTTATCGGAGGAGCTCCCGCTTCCACTTGGTCATTAGCTTTTTTTTGCAAAGGCAAAGTGTAAGTATTGATATCCGCTTTCCATTTGTGCCAATAATTTTCATCCCAGATCTCGTTTTCTTTATCAAAAGAAGCCAAACAAATTTTAGAGGGAGGAATATCTGTATCCACGGTCAAAATCCCCCAATATTTCCCTTTAATTTTCTCCGGGAATAAACTCATGGCCTTGGAATTAAAAGGTGTTACCACTCTCTTCTTTTCTATATTTTTCAAATCCCGGCTTACAGCCACAGCTACTTTGATCCCGGAAGGTGTAAAAGGATAATTGGCCACGGCAGTGTAAAAAATATAATACTTCTTTCCGATCTTTACTACTCGGGGATCTTCACAGCCGAATTTTTCCCAACTATATTCCGGACTGATAAATTGTTCACGATCGGCAAAACTGACCCCGTCCTTACTTGTTGCCTGGCCCACGGTGGAAAGTTTAATATCGGTGCCGGCATGATGAATATCGGGAGACAAGGCCCTGTAAAACAAACGGATCTCCTGATTATATTTAACCGGACACCCGTTAAAACTGGCTACTGCCTCCCAGCTGTTTTTTTGATTGGGAGACAATAAGGGATTTTGGGGATGACGTTTGGCAATCACCATAAAATAAAAATAAATTATGAAATTAAACAAAAACGACTTTTTTTAATTTGGGCGCATTGGAAGACAATAATTGTTTTAAAAACTCGGTCAAATCAATAGTGGCCACACAACTGAATTTATCCGCTCCTCCATAATAAACATATAGATCATTATCTTTAACCACGGCTCCGCAAGGATAAACCACGCCGGCTTTATGCCCCTCATTCTCATACCACTCCTCCGGTTCAATAATGGGTTCGCCGGAACGGCAGATCACTTTAGTGGGATCTTTTAAATCCAAAAGCATAGCCCCGATCTTATAACGACCCGGGTCCTGTCTTCCCACTGCCTGATAAATAGCCAACCAACCCTCCGATGTTTTAATGGGCGAAGGCCCTACTCCTATTTTTTTACTATCCCACATCAGGGGGCGGGGAGGAATATAAAATTCATTTTTCAAAAAAGTTTTTCCGTCAAAATCCAAACTGTCAACATAATCTATTAAAATATTGGGATAAATTCTGTGAAAAATAACATACTTTCCATTCACTTTTTCCGGCAAAATACAGGCGTTCTTATCCACCACTCCGGGCCTGGTAATTAAAACCGGCTTGGTCCAATTTTGAAAACGTTTATTTAAAAAATCTTCCACGCTAATGGAGCTAATGGCCACCCGAGGAGGATTGGCCCCGTCATAAGCCACATAAGTTAAATAATACCTTCCTTCTATCTCCACTATACGGGCATCCTCGCATCCTCCGCAACCGCCTCCGGACATATATTTTACCGCCTCTCGAATATCCACCGGATTAACCCCGCCTTCAAAACTCTCGCGGGCCTTATAAACCGGTTCGCCCCAACGTTCCTCGAAATTAGTTCCGTCGGAACTAACCGCGCAACCCACTGAAGATAAAAAATTGGGGCCCAAAGCGCGATATAAAACATAGGTTTTTCCTTGTTTGCGCACAGCCGTGGGGTTGAAAGTGCCGTCTCTTTCCCATTCATTGTCCCGCCGGGGTTTTACAATGGGATTTTTCCGGCTTTTCTTCATTTTTATTTCCCCCCCCTCTTTTTCTCCTTTTTCTTCTTTTCGGGGATACCAAACCCGCGGAAGAGTTAAAGAAAAAAATTCTCCTTTGCTATCTTCCCAATAGGAAATCAGTTTCCCTTTTAAAGCCACCAATCCTAAGGACTTAAGGGGTTCATTTTTTAGTTCTCCGGATTGCTTCCAAATCGGGACCTTGCTTCTCCATAATATTTTCTTAGGATCATTTTTGCTAAAAAGAGCCGCTCCTAAGGAATATTTCCCTTTTTTATTATAAGCATAATAAAACAAAATAATTCCTTCCGGTCGCAAGAAAGAAGCGGCCGGTTTAATAAACTCATTATCAAACTTGCTCTTGCGCGGTTTTAATAAAGATTTTCGGGAAACGCTCCATTTTTTTAAATCGGAAGAAAAAGCTATTTTTATACTTTTCTCTCCCCAATACATTACTCTTTGATCGTCATATTGAAAATTAGAGACTATCACTCCGGGTTCCTTTAAATTAAAAAAAGAGCCGACCTCCTTCCATTTAACCAGGTTTTGGGAGGTCATTCCTATTAATTTTTTTTCCTTGCCTCGAACCTGCTGACAAAGTAAAAAATATTTATTTTTTCCTATTTTGCTAAAATTAAAATTCTGGCAGGTGGAAATGTCAATTTTTTTTCTAAAAAGACCCTTGCGAAAAAAAGATACTTTTTGAGAACGAAAGGAAAATCTGTGGCCGTTAGAACTTGAAGTCATCCTGGGACCGGAACCGGGTTTTCCGGGAACATAAAAAATAAAAACTTTCCCCTGCGCCGCTACTGCTCCCAATCCTTTCTTAGGGGAAGTCCTCCTTGGTGCCAACATAAAGAACTTAATTAAAAATAATTTGATTTAATTATAACACAAAATTCGATTCGTCAACAATATAACTTTATTTTTTTCTTCAACTTTTTACCAAGCACGAAACTGCTTTCCTTTATAGAAATATACGGGCAATAGCCCTTCCTTTTTAATTGTTTTATTCTCATTAAATTCAGGTAAAGACCAGGCCTCCACCACCACTAAACAATCATCTTTAAGTTCATGATAAAATTTGGAAATTAAACGATTATAACATTTGCTTAGCAAGAATATAAAGACCACATCCGCCCGGCTTAAATCTTCCCAAAAAAAATTCTTATATTTTAAACTTACATTTTTATATTTCCGAGGCCTGGCGAGCTTCCTAGTCCAAGCAATTAAAAAAGGAAGGAGAGATATTTCCAGGCCCACGGCCTTGATACCCGGATTAGCCCTGACTAAGGCAAATAAAACCGAACCATCCCCGCATCCCAGATCATAAACCGTTTCCCCCGTTTTTAAAGGCACAGTTTTCACTAATTCTTGCCTTTGCGCTTTTTTAGTGGGAAGCCAAGGGGCCGCTGACAAAGAACCCCAAGCAAAAGTCAATAAAATTAAAGCGCCCAAAATTACCAAAACAATATTCATAAAAATTTTTATTTTTTTTCTTTTATTTTACTCTTTTTTTAAAAAATAAACAACTGAAAAAACCCGACCTTTATTAGATCGGGTTTAACTGGCTATTTTTGACAAGCCAATTTTTCACAATAAGGCGCCGGAGATTGTATGGCCTTTATAACTTCCTCCATAAGATGAAGGTCAAAGGCTTTGCCTGCTTGACCCCTTATTTCTTTAAGAGCCTGGTCATAAGGATAAGCCCGGCGATAAGGCCGGTCAGAGGTTAGGGCTACATACACATCTATGGGCGCCAAAACCCTGCAGGTAAAAGGAATATCTTCTCCTTTTAATCCAAAATGACCTTGGCCGTCCCATCTTTCATGATGGTAAAGAATTTCCTCTTCTTTCACCCCCAGCTTCATTTTTTTCTCCCGTAAAAAATTAGAGGACAATGCGGGGTGTCGGGCAACCATTTCTTTCTCATCCCAAGAAAGAGTGCTTGGCTTTAAAATCAGATTAGCAAGAAAAAATTCTCCGATATCCTTATACTGGTTCAAAACCAACAAATGAGAACAAAACTTAATATTCTCCTGATTGTCGCAAAAGGACCTGACAATATCCGAAACTCTTTTCTGTTGTCCGGGCTTCGCCTCTGCTCGCCACAAAAGCGCCTCCTCCACAGAAAAACTCTTCAAATTTTCCAAAATCTGTCCGATGCTCATAACAATATCCCTCCTTTTTAAATTTGAAAGATCGTTTTAAATTCCTTATTTTAACAAATTTTTAACAGCTGTCAAAAAACTAAATTTTTCTACTGTCATAAGCCCAATGAAGCAAAGCTTGCCTTTGCCTCGGGCGACAGGAAAAATCACCTTGTTGGCAATTATTGCGAACAGCCGAATAATGCCTGCGGAAAGCGCGCCAACGCTTGATCTGCCTCTCATCATCCTCGTGCCTCCGACCCAAAAAATAACGGCAATACCACTGAAACCAACCCCGCGGATCATCGGGATGAATCCAGCCCTTGGCTTGCCAGACAGCCAGGGGCTGGCCGGCATTAACTCCAAAAAAATTCAATTCCGGATCATGTTTTTCCGGGCATAATTTAGCCTTAACAAACCAAGAAACGGGAAATTCATTCCGGGTATCGGTCATATATTTACCACCAAAAACCCCGATTTCCAACATTTGTTTAGGGGTTAACTCCGGTAAAAAACGAGGGGAAAATTTTCCCCCTTCCGGTTCCATTAAATAATAGGTATAACCGGACTGCATTTTATCATTTACAATAATTTTTTTTCTTTTGCGCATATTTTGTTTTATTCTAAACTTAATCCGGAAAAGGGTCAATTGACATTCCCTTTTCTAAAAGATATAATCTGTAAAAATTAAAAACCAAAAAACCGCAACTTAAAAAGGAGAAAGTTATGACAACAAAACAACAGAATGTCTGGCAGAATTGTTTTTTTATGAAGGGAGAGGGGGTGGACCTGTTAGCTACCCGGGTATTCCCCTCTTCTTCGGCAAAAAGAAAATGCCCGAGCAAAAAAGGCACTGTCATTATTGCCACCGTCCGATCGGGCAAAGTGGTGCAAGGGGAACTCCTGGAGATAACTTCTTTTGATCCCGAATCCCCCGGCCTTAAAGATACAGTGATAAGAATTGAAAAAAATCACCAGCCGTGCGAGTACGCCTGCCCCGGAGACCAGGTGGGCATTTGTCTGCAAAATACAAGTTGCAAAAAAATCCTTCCCCTCTTGGGAAAACAGTCCCTATAAAAAGGCGTCGCCCCCTGCCAAAAGGCAAGGGGCTTTTTATTTTTTCTTGACGAAAATTTTTTAAAAAATTAAAATAAAAACAATATGAAAATTACCTCAAGCCAAAAGCAAATGATGTCTATGATGGTGAGCTTTCGGGAAAGGGGTAATTTTTTAGTGTCTTAAAATAATCTAATTTATATAAGAATTAACCTCTTTCCTCAAAAACGGGAAAGAGGTTTTTTATTTTGCTTATGTTTATAACCATTATCAATGACTGCCACTGCCCCAATGCCCGGGGCAGGCAAGAAATCCGGGTTGCCTCTCTTTTTAACTGCCCGACCAACTTTATAAAAATAAACTCGGATCTGGAGGCGGCCGGGAATTTAGTTGACACTTTAGAAGCTGGCTTAGGGGAAAAAGGAATAATCTTAGTTAATGTCGCTCCCCGCAACGGAGAAGCCAAAAAATGGAAAAACGGCACTCCTTTTGGTTATTTTTATTACGGACAAACCTTGGTTGTCACCACCTTGGACGGCCACACCCTTTCTTTGCTTAAAAAATTAAATGAAAAGCCGAAAATAAAGATAGTGAACCTAAAAGAAACAGTCAAACTGAATTTTTCCTCCCCGGAAAAAATTATCTCCACACAATTCCGGAGTTTAGAATTCAGCCCTCGCCTTGCCTCTTGGATCCGGAGGGGTAAAAAAATAAAAGAAGAATCTTGGGATATAGAAAAAACTCCGGACTTAGGAGCTTTAATTTGGTGCGTGGACAACTTCGGCAATCTAAAAACCTCGATTATCGAGGGAACGGCTGAAGCGGAAAAAATAAAATCCCGCCTGGAAAAACGGGGTTTCAAATTCATAGATAGCTTAAAAAATTGTCCGGATAATCAAACCTGCTTAATAAAAGGCAGCTCGGGGCTAAAAAATAAAAAATTCCTGGAAATCGTTATTAACGGAGATAGCGCCTCTCAAAAACTGAATTTAGGAACAGGATCCGATTTGAACAAAATTCAGTGTCCCAAAGTATAGCGAAGAGTCATTTCTTTTTTTTGCTCATTTCTCAGCTTTCTAAAATTGCTTTTATCCCATTTTTGTCTTTTTAAAACTTCGGACAACCATTGTCCTCCCAAAAGATGAGGGATTATTACCAAATCGGCACCGGCATCATATAAATCGTTCAGGAATTTAGTATGGGATAAATTCCCCACAAAGAGAGAACGAGGATTGATTTTCTTAAGCTCCTTTACCAAAGTAATCTGATCATCTACTTCCGGCAAGGTGGAAATAACCAAATCAACTTTATCCAAGGAAATTTCGGATAAAAACTCCACATCAGAGGCATCGCCGAAATAATGAGGGATCTTTCTAAAACGCAATTTAGAGATCGCTTCCGGGTCACAATCTATAACCGCAAAAGAAACACCCATTTCTTTCAAGCCCTCGCAAATTTTCCAGCCCAGGCGATGATAACCGAAAACCAAAACCTGATAACTCTCCTCGGTTTCCGAAATGGATCTTCTTTTGTCTTTGCCTAAAAGATTAAAAACAAACTCCAAACGCCTGAATATTTGAGAATTATAAGTGATGAGATAAGAAGAGACAAAAATAGTTATTAGAGCCACTAAAGTAAACACGGAAATTTCCCGGCTACTGACAAAGCCCATATCAGCGGAAACAAATAAAAAAACAAAACCGAATTCACTAACTTGCGCAGCGGTCAAACCGGCTAAAAAACTATTACGCCGAGTAAACTTCATACTCCGATAAAGCGCATAAAGAATTAAGGGGTTCCCCACCAAGATAAACAAGGAAATAAGCAAACCGGAGGTCCAGATTGCCTGAATGTTGCCCAGATCCATCTCGCTTCCCAAAATAATAAAGAAAAGAGCAATAAAAAAATCCCGCAAAGGCTTGATACGGCTAATAATCTCGGTTTGATATTCAGAGGCGGCCAAAGCCAAACCGGCAATGATCGCGCCCACTTCCAGGGAAAGACCGGCCCATTCTGCCACCCCGGCAATAGCAAAACACCAGCCCAAAGTAAAAATAAGTAAAAATTCTCCGGACTCGGCCACTTTATCCAAAAGAACGGGCAGGATGATCCGAGTAAGCAAATAAACCCCGGCTAAAAATATTAAACTTTTTAGAAGAAGCAACCCCAAGGAAGGCAAAAGGGATTCACCCAAACCGAGAGCGGGTAAGAAGATCATAATCAAAATAGCAATAATATCCTGAACCAACATTAAGCCGATGGTATAACGGCCGTAAACGCTTCTAATTTCTTTTTTATCAGATAAAAGCTTAGTTATAATGATGGTACTGGAAAAAGTTATGGAGATTGCCAAAAATATAGAAGACCAAGTGGAAAACCCCAGGCTTAAAAAAATAAAAAAACCGACCAAGGAAGTAAAAATAACTTGGCCTATACCTGCAACCAAGGCCGTTTTTCCAATCCGACGCAGGTAATTAATATTCAAACTCAGACCCACTAAAAAAAGCAAAAGTATAACTCCGAATTTGGCGAAAATATTAAAAAAATCCTGCTCGGAATTTATCAAATTCAAAAAAATAGGCCCACAGACTATTCCGGTTAAAATATAAGAAATAATCAAGGGCTGGCGCAAGGCCCGGACCAAAAAAGCAATTCCAATGGCAATTACTAAAATGAAACTGATATTGATAAAAATAGAATCCATAAAAAAAATTATTTTCTAAATTATAACATAAAAAAGGCAACAAAAAAACAGAACTGCACACATTCTGTTTTTTTGTAATTCCAACTGATTAGTTGTCGTTCCCGGATTTGGGAGGTCTGGCTTCGTTAACGATAATTTTCCTGCCTTTAAGCTCGGATTCATTTAATTCTTCAGCCGCTTTGTCGGCATCTTCCTCTTTGGTAAAACTGACAAAACCGAAACCCTTGGACCTGCCGGAGAACTTATCTTTAATAACGATAGCTTCCTCGATCTCTCCATAAGGGCTGAATAGATCCTGTAAGTCTTGCTCGGTTACTCCCCATTCAAGACTCCCCACGAATAATTTCTTGGACATGTTTTATTAACTCTTAACTTAATAATTTAAGAAGAGAACTTTTTTTATTTTAATAAGAGTAAACCGAGCAAAACTGTGCACTTTTAGGCCCCGCCTACACCTATAAAAAACAAAATTGAGTTCCTATATTTATACTAACCTAAAAAATTTTTTTTGTAAACAAAAAAATTATAAATTTAATTTATAAAGAATTATGGCCGCAGCTGAAACCACTCCCAGAGATTCCGCGTCCCCGCGCATTTTGATATTTATTTTTTTATCCGCCTTTTTTACAATCTCTTCATCAATCCCCCGGCTTTCACTTCCCAGAACCAAACAAAATTCTTTATTTGCCTTAAGTTTTTCCAAGTCCTCGCCTTGTCCGGGTAAAGTAACATATAAAGGCAAGTTATTCTTCTCCAGCCAGTCTCCTTTCTTGTCCATATAAATATTCAGCTTAAAAACAGAATCTTTGGCCGCGGCAAGGACTTTGGGATTATAAAGATCCGCGCAATTTATATCTAAAACCACATTTCTAAAATCAAAGGCCAGGCAATTCCTTAAGATAGCTCCCAGATTTCCCGGATTGTTCAAATTGTTCAAATAAACCACCGACTCCCCCGCGGACAAATCTCTTCGAGACATATTGTAAACTGCCACCACTCCGGAGGGCGTATCCAGCTGGGAAAGATGTTTGTTTATTCTTTGCGAAATCAAAAAAAATTCGCCTTTTTCGTTTCTCTTTTGCCAATTTTTTATTTTTTCGGAATTTTTATCTCGGAACTCCGAAGTTAAAAAAATTTTTTCAAACTTAAAACCGGCGGTTAAGGCATCAGAAATAGTTGTGGGATTCTCCACTATAAATTTTTTATTTCGCCAACGATATTTTTTAAAAGTCAATTGGCGCGCTTTTTTAATTCGGGCATTCTCCCGGCTCCGAATAGACTTGATCTCCATAAAAAATTATTTAACTTTTTTTATAAAATCCCATTTCTTAACTTTTCCGCTTTTTTTATCTCGATATTCAATCAAACCTCGGCGAGTTTTTAAATCAATAAACAACCGACAAAAATATTCATCTTTTCTCCACTGCATTTCCAGTTTATGCTTGGCGCTTTTGGATAAATTAAATTTCCCCTGAAAAGCGGGGTAATTGCTTCTGAAATCCATTAACTTTTCCAAGTCTTTAACAACTTGCCTTCTCCTCTCTTTCTTGATCTCCGCCAAAGTGTAATTGTGGCGATTT
This sequence comes from uncultured Gammaproteobacteria bacterium, assembly GCA_964644045.1. Lineage (GTDB taxonomy): Bacteria > Patescibacteriota > Patescibacteriia > Patescibacteriales > JAGXOH01 > JAIOTG01. Next base: position 4,155 of record CAZXUK010000022.1, on the reverse strand, counting down.
AAATCCCGACCTACTCCGGTCTCCTCCATTTTCTCACGATCATTTTTTCCCGCCAACCAACCCATATAATAAACTTGGGGCACACCGGGGGTAAAAAACTGAATCGCCCGAGCCAGCAAATAATCCGCTCCATTCTCTCCCAGGGCGGAAAAATAAGTGGTATTAATCTGATAATTATCCACGTTTTCCGAGCTTTCTCCGGTGGCCTTGCGGACTATTTCTCCTCCCCGAGCATAAATCTCTTCAATTAAATTCTCGGTTTCATCCTCTCCCAAAAAACCCTCCACATCTATAATCCCGATCCCGTCATGAGTATCCAGAGTGGTAACTTGATTATGAGGCCTGATCCAGAGCCAATCCCGGAGTTTACTAAAATCTTTCCCGAACAAGGAATACAAAACCAAGGCGGGAAGACAAAAATCATAAACATAATCCACATTCTCTTGTTCGGCCAAATTCAACTGCCAACTATAATGACAACGCACCTCGGGAATAATGATCAAATCCCTTTCATGCGCCTTACGGCTTAAATAAGAAATGAATTGATAGGTCTCGGGAATCATAAAACAGGAAGTATCCTTTTTTTTGATAACATAACCAACTGCGTCCAATCTTAATAAACTCACTCCGTGCTTTTTTAAGTTGGTCATGGCCCTGATTATCATTTTGCGAACTCCTGTATTTTCCAGATTGAGATCAACTTGATCGCGAGAAAAGGTGCACCACAGGGCCACAATTTTGCCTCCGGCCAAGGTGAAAAGACGGAAAGGATTGCCTTTGCGGGGCCGATAGACTTTATTCAGGGCGGAACAACTGACTCCCCGATAATGAAAAATCCTGTCCCATCTCTTAAACCATCGATAAAATTTCTTCAGCGCCCTTATTATCCCGCGAGAGCTATCATCCAATTCGTCTCCGCAAAAATTTTCCGCGCTTATAAAATAATTTTTATACTTTGACTTATCCCCTCGCTTAAGATAATCCTGAAATATCTTTGACTCCCGGGAAATATGGTTTAAAATCAGATCGGCCATTAATTCATAGTTCTCCGAAATTTTTTCAAGATCTCTCCAACTGCCAAAACGGGAATCAATCCGGAAATAAGTTAAAGGGGAAAAGCCCCTATCCCGGGAAGAAGGATGAAAGGGCAAAATATGAACCCCACCGATTTTATCTCCCAACTCTTCGGTTAAAATTTTATTAAGCTCTCCCAAATTGCCTCCCAGACTGTCAGGATAAGTTATAAGTTGAACCTGATTTTTCATAGCCACTATTTTATTAACATTAGAAATTAAAGTTTTTAGCTATTTTTACTTGCTGAAAATCCCGAGGAGAAACTTCTGATAAATCGTTGCCGGGAAAAGATTTGATAATTCTGATACCTTCCATATCAATCTCCGTTCTTGAGCGGGAAGCTAATATTAAATTCGGCTCTCTTAATTCTCCTTTGGCGGGACCATCGGTTATAAAACATTTGCGCCCATCCATAATAATCAAGTCGGGATTTATTATAGTATTCATCTCCGCTATTTTCTCTTGAATATTTCTGGCATGCAAAAAAGTTCTTTCCACGGGTTTTATAAAACCGACAGACAGTTTCAAACTGCCGGTAAAACCGGCTATAAAATGAGTCTTAAGACAAGGAAGTAAAATTAATTTATTAACTGTTTCCAAAACCTCGGGAACAGACACGCTTTTTAAATATTTTCCTCCGGGAATCTCTTTTTTTATCCATTTACCTTTATCAAAATTTACCACCCTGACCGGCTTGTCTAATTCTTCCAAAGAATAAACGCCCATTTTTTCCATTACTTTCTCTGTTCTCTGATATATAGTGGAAGAATCACCCAAGACCACCTCTCGAGCTCCGGCTTCATAAACCAACTCGGCAACACTTTTTAAAAATTCCAAATCGCTGGAAGCGAGAAAAGGGTCGGCGGTATTAAAATTGGGTTTTAACAACACCTTATCCCCTTTTTTTATCAACCCCGGGAAAACCCCTAAGCCCGAGATGGCTTCGGAAATACTTTTTTTAATATTTCCCTTATATCCTGTTTTAAATACCTCCTCCATATTTATTAATTAAAAAAGAAGCCAACTGGCTATAAGAAAATAAATCATTACTCCTAAAATATCTTGAATTATGGTGGACAAAGGTCCGCTACCGTCAGCCGGATCCTTTTTTATTTTTAAAAAGAAAAGGGGAATAAACAGACCGGTTATAACCGTGGTGCACAAAACCGCAAATAAAGCCACAGCCAAAACCGTTCCCACTTCAGAAAAACCGAAACGAAAAAAACTGATTAAATAAATAACTCCGCTCAAAACCAGGGCTATAACCAAGATTGCGGCTAATTGTTTTAAAACATATTTTAAAAACGGCAAATCATCTCTAAAAGCGAGGTCCCGGATAAAAAAAGCTTGGGTTTGGGAAAGTGTGGCTCCGCCCATATACATAATCAAGGGCATAAAAGAAGCCAAAATTATATTCTCTGATAAAGTATGCTCAAAAATTCCCACGATCTCGGCTGCCAAAATTCCGCCCACAAGGCCCAAGAAAAGCCAAGGAAGACGATGTTTAATTATTTTACCCACAGACATATCCACCGCGCTCTGCTCCGGGCTGTCAGGAGCGCCGGCCAAATGAGCTATATCCTCGCGCATTTCTCCATACAAAACCTTTAAAATGGTATCAGACAAAACCGCGCCTAAAAATTTATGATTTTTATCCACCACCGGCACAGCTTTAATATTATTTTTTAAAGACAAATAAGAAATCTTTTCTTGATCGGTAAAAGGGGCCGCCTTAACAATATCTTTCTTCATTATTGAAGAAACCAAGCTCTTCCGGGGCTGTCTTAGGGTTTCTTTAATAGATAACACTCCGACAAGCTCCCTCTTTCGATTTAAAACATAAATGTAATCAATGGAATCAAAAGAACTAACTTTGTTTTCCAAATAAGAAACAAGCTCTCCGATGGTAGAGGAAGAAAAAATAGTCGGAACTTTTTTTGTAGCTATCCTTTCCGCACTCTCAAGAGAAAAATTTTTTTTATTACTTCCCATAACCAGAAAAATAATAAATTATCGCCTTTTATATATTTTAACATTTTTTGTCTGATTCCTAAATGCTGTTTTCTTTCAACGTAACCTCCAACACACAATTCGGGAAAAGAACACTTTTAATGTACACAAAAAGCGAGGCTATCGCCTCGCTTCGTCTCTCTTGGCTCGGGGACAGGGATTTACCCCTTCGCCTTTTTCCAGTTGCAAGCAACTGGGGCTTCGGGGCATAAACTTCTCATCCCTTTCTCCGGAAAATATAAAAAAATAAGACCAAAAAAGGGCCTTATTTTTTTATTAGCTCGGGGACAGGGATTCGAACCCCGATTGCCTGGACCAAAACCAGGTGTCCTACCATTAGACGATCCCCGAATATTTCATGTATCATGTAACATATAACATGTAACAATTTTGAACATTATTCTCGGCTTTTTATTGAATTCGTTTTAAACGGGCCATTAGACCTGCCTCGCCGTCAGGCGGGCGATCCCCGAATATTTCATGTATCATGTAACATATAACATGTAACAATTTTGAACATTATTCTCGGCTTTTTATTGAATTCGTTTTAAACGGGCCATTAGACCTGCCTCGCCGTCAGGCGGGCGATCCCCGAATATTTCATGTATCATGTATCATGTAGCACGTATCATGTAACATATAACATGTATCACATTAAAAGCGTTAAATTAAATACACCAGAAACTGGTGTATTTAGAAAATATAATAACCCAACTTTTTAACTTTGTAAACCCACCCCCTACTTAATTAACTTATTTTACTTATTTTACTTATTTCACTTTTTATTTATCCAAACAAGATCGTTGCTAAAAAGACCGCGACATATCCTAAATGTATCATACTACAGTATGATACATTTAAACCCCCTCTTAATCTCCCCCTTGAAAGGGGGGAGAAAGAAACCGGTATTCTTGAAAAAAAAAGGGGGGGGGGAGAAAGACCGAAGATCCCTCCCCTTTCCAAGGGGAGGTTAGGTGGGGTTTGATCTTACTTATTTTACTTTTTATACTTATTTCAGTCAGACACCCCCGCCAAAGGCGGTGGCTTGATGAGTGGGAGTTCCCTCAAAGG
>CAZXUK010000021.1:0-16420 GCA_964644045.1 uncultured Gammaproteobacteria bacterium | reverse complement strand
TCCGATGGCGTCGGCTTTAGGTTTTTGCTGGGCTTGGGCTATATGGGAAGAGGAGGGACTTTTCTTTGAAAAATCGGTTGCCAAAATTAAAAACAAAAAAACACCCAAAATCAATAAAAATTTCCCTGACTTTTTACTCCATTTTTCTGTTAAACTGAATTTAAACATAATATTTAATTGAAATAATTTTTTATTCTATTCTACCGTCACTGCTTTCGTCTGCTATATCATCATCCTCCAATTTGGTCGTTTTGGCCGAGGTGGTATTAATGATCTCCGCTTCGGTTTCCGTGTCAAAACCCTTAACTGTGGAACCGGGAGATAAAACTAAAATCTTGTTTTTGTGCTCCTCTTGAGGGGTTAAGCTAATACTAAACTCCGCATTGGCTTGATAAATCGCTAAGGGCAAACGACCCACTTCCCATATTATTTTTCTTTTTTCCGAATCATAGTTTATAGACCCCACTGATGTCCTGTCTTTTTTATTCCAATTAACATGTTCGGGTAATTCATAAAAAACTTTTACATTTTTTAGTTCATGAAGATTGTTTTTAAGTTCCCAGTAAACTTTAAAAGTGGTTTCTTCCCCCACTTTGGGCGGCAGGGGGCCGATGCCTACCGGGATGTTGTCTTCGTTAAAATAACGAACCTCTTCCGATAATTTTAAATCGCTTTTTATTTTATTGATAATGGTGTTACTGCGATTATCTTGGGTTGAGGTGGCCGTTATTTCCTCTTCGGAGCCTCCGACTATAAATTGAGCATAACTTTTTATTTTAAAATCTTTTTCTAAATTTTGGGCGGGGAAAGAAATTACTTCGATAGAAAAGTTTATTTCCCCTTTTTGATTCACTTCTACCTCTTGTAATTTCGGTATTTGTTCCGCAGTCCATGTAATAGTATGTCCTTTCTCCACTCCTCTATGTTCATCTTTTAAGGTGGTCCAATCCAGGGACTCGCTTTCCAAAACAGCCATAATAGTAAGATCCTTCATAGCCGCCTCTCCTTTGTTGGTATAATTAATGGAATAGTTAAGGGTTTGGCCAAAACTAACCGGTTCGTTTTTTTGAGAACCGTTGATTATTAAATTTAGATCCAAATCACTTTTTATAGTTTCAAAAGTAATTTTTTTCTGATCAAAAAGATATTCTTTTTTTCCTTCTTTTTGCTTGAAAAGAAATTCCCAGGATTCTTCTTCTCTCTTTTTTTCTTTTACTATAAAATCAATTTTCCACTCCCCGGTTTTATCTAACCGGGAAAAGCTCAGATTCCAAGTATCTTTTTTTAATTTTTCCGAATTTAATAGTGACTTTTCCTCCTTCGGGGAAATCGCTTCGGTATTAATTATCTCCACATTTTCCCCTTTTTTCAATTCCAAAATAAAATCCTTTAGATAATTTTCTGTTTCCGGGTTAAAATTAATTGTTAAACTCTCTTCTTCGCCTACCAGAACGCTGTCCGGATGGTCTATATCTATATTCAAACCGCTTCCTCGCAGATTGGTGCTAAAAGAGGCCTCTTTACTGAATTCACTGGAAAAATTGGCCGGAGTATAGTTGATTTTGCTTAGAAAAACCGCTGACTCTTTTTCTTTGTCAATTATTTTCCCTTTTATTCTTATTACCCCCTCTCCGTGCGGGGGGATTTTTTTTATATTCCAGAAGTTATTTTCTCCTTCCTGACCATCAATTTTCGGAAAACTGTCCAAAAAGACAAAATTTTTCGGGTAATCGGCATTTATCCTAACTTCATTCAAGCTAAAATTCGCTTTGTTTTTGTATTTTATTTCATAAAAAAATTCTTGATTTACTTTCACTTCCTTTTTTCCTTTTATGGAAAAATCAAGATTTCCTTCTTGCGTTTGTTGATGAGAAAAATAATAAAAAACCCCCGCGCCTACTCCCAAAAGCACTAAAACTAAAAAAATAAAATTAAAAAACCAAAAAATAAGACCTCCTTTTTTCTTTTTTTCTATTTTTTTAACATTAACCTCCCCTCCTTTTCCGTCTTGATAGATTTCTGATAAGCTGGAACTTATGGTTTTTTCTCTTTGTTGTTTCTCTTTTTTCCGCTCTTTCGCCTCTTCTTTTTCTTCTTCTTTTTCCGAAGGCAGGGGTCTTTTCTTAAACCCGGCGGAATCAGAATTAATCTGTCTAACTTTTATTTTTTTTCCTTTTTTCTGAGATTTCATATAATTATTTTTCTTGCTTAGTTAATAAAGCGGCCCAAAATTCGTCTTGATCAATATTTTGTTTTATGTTCCAACCCTGTTTGTTATTGTTTGTTGTTTTTGGGAAAGTTTGAATTAGATCAAAACAAGGATTAAGTTTTAATCGAGAGTTAAATTCCACTGATTTTGATCCCGCCTGTTTTTGGAACAAAAGAGAATAAGGCAAGAGCTGTTTATTATTTTTCTCCCATATTGTTTCTCTTAACTTATCCCAAAAATCTTTTTTTACCTCTTTCTTTTTTATTTTAAAAGGTAATTTATATTTAAAATAAATCACTTTTTTCTCTCCGGGGTCTGACATGACCCAGTTGGCAAAAACAGTTTTTCCGTTTTCTTGATAAATACGGGTATCACTTTCCGGGTCTACACGAGAATAATCCTCTTCCTTTTTGATCAAAGGATCTTTTTCCCAATCTTGTCCCGGTGTTTCAAAATAAATTTCATCGGGTTTTTGAAATCCTCTGGCTTCAATTAATTCACTTCCCCGAGGTACATATACTCTCAACCAGTTTACATTTCTATCTCCGTAATAATATTGGCTGGAAGCGCCCGTATGTTCACGAACAATTTTAAGAGTGTCAATGATCGAGCCGTCTTTTTGAACTTGGGCTTTATGCTCTATTGTCTGTTCTATCTGTTTGTCACTTTTACCTCCGGCAATATTGGTGTTTATCACAGATAAATAATCCTTGCCGGTTTTTTTTATCCTTCCTCCCCAGGATCTTTTCTTTACTTCCTCTTGCAATTCGGGCTGTCTAAAATAAAAAAGAATATTTTTAGACCCCAAATGTCCCCGAGTGTCAGCCAAAAAATTAACCAATTTTTTCTGGTTTATTTCTTGCGGAATTTTTTCAATAATTTTATGAAACAGATCGTTTATCACTTTTTTGGGCTTGTTGTCCTCAAGTTTTTTTTCTTCTTCTATGGTTTTTCTGATATTTTCCCAAAAATTATCTTTAGTAAAAATTATACCATATTTTTCCCTCATATCCAAAGGCCCGGTAATCTCTAAAATACTGCCCAAAACCTCCGGGGTAAAACTTATAACCCCGTCTACCGTGGGGCCTCCGCTGTTTTCGTAAAACCAAGTTAACTTTTGGGCCGAAGTGGGCCAATGAGGCCACCAGTTGGCATCTCTAAAATACCAACGATCGTTTACCAATTGCAGGGGTTCGGGCGGAGCTATTAAGCGGTTTAGTCCTCCGTCCACGTCATAACTCCCTCCTTTGGGGATCTCAATATTGGCAAGCTCGCCCTGGCTAAACTCCAAAAGAGCAAAGCTTCCGATAAAACCGCCCGTGGCCCTCATTTCCGCGCTATTTTGAAAGACTAATAAATATTTTCTATCCTGTTTTTCTCCTAAGAATATTTTTGTTTTTTTTGTTAAATTTTCCAAATCCTCCCAAAAATTTTCCAGTTCAGAGGTTTTTTTTCTTAATTTTTGAAAATTTTTTCGATGTTGCTCGGGCAAAATCTCCGGATCTATTTGGTTTAATTTCCGGTTTATTTTTTGAGTATTGTTGTCCGTTTTAGCCAAATATTCTTCAAATTTTTCAATTCTTTCAATTATTTTTTTGTTTTCTCCTTCCAAGTTGATTTTTAATAAACTATTCAGGGCCAAGCTCAAATTGTTCCCCAACCGAGAAGCCGCTTTTCCGGCTTCCAAGACCGGTTGGCTGAATGAAGCCAATCTAATTTCTTTTTGAGGAGCAAAACGAGCCAATTTTAAAATAAGCTCATTAATTTTTTTTAATTCTTTTTGGGCTTGAAGAAATTTAGTATTGGCCTGGGAAAAATGTGTTTCGGCTTTATTTAAATCAAGTTGAGCAAAGGCCCCGGAAGCTTCCTTAAAATCCGTCAAGGCCTCTGCGGATACTCCCAAAACATCCTTTTTTAATTCGGAAACATTTAAGGAATTAAAATAACTAAAACCTTTAAAAATAAAAATTAACAAAAGCACAAAAGCCAAAAAAGAAAGCAGGGATTTAAGAAAAAAATGAGGAACTTGATGAAAATGAACCAAAGAGGGCTCTTCTTGTTTTTCAATTTTATTCTTCTTTTTTTCTCCTTTTTTCAAAGAAAAGGAGAAATTTTTAAAAATCCCGGCAAAAAACTTTTTAAGAGCGAGAAAGAAAAAAAGAAAAACTTTTAAAACCTTAAAAGGAATCAATAAGATTTTTCCCAAATAAGCCAGAAAGGAAAAAGCTAATTTTAAATTAACAAAAAGAATTTTTAAGAGGAAAAATATTGCCTCTAAAAAACCCCTTTTATTAGTATTAAAAGTTTTGATCAAAAAGAAAGAAGGAAGAAAATTGATTCCCTTTTTAAAAAGATGGAACGGGGAGAAAATTTTAAATTTATACAAGGGCTTTTTTGAGTCGGATTTTCTTTTTTTTCCTTTTTCCTCCTCCCAGTTTTTAATAAAATTTATAGACTTGTCTCGAGAAAAAAAAGAAAAAATTTTTCGCCAATAAAAAAATAAGTGCTCAAAAAGACCCCTGTCTTTAAAGGGTTCTTCTTTATTGCTTGAGGCGGTTAGGTTTATTACAAACCCTTCTTGATTTTCAGGATTTTCTTCGATTTTTTTTGTTTTTTTTCTCCACATTGAAAATTTTTTGATAAATTTCCCGGGTTTCTCGGGCGCATTCCCACCAATTATATTTTCTGGCCTGTTTTCTCCCTTTTTCTTTTAATTCCAAGCGAATCTGAGGGTTATTAAGGATTTTTTTTATAATATTTATTATTTCCCTCTTTTTGTAAGGATTAAAATACAAAGCGGCGTCTCCCAAAACTTCCGGCATACTGGATTGGTTAGAGCTTATTACCGGACAATTTTTAGCCATTGCCTCCAAAGGGGGAAGACCGAAACCTTCGTAAAAAGAAGGAAAAACATAACAAAAAGCGCGAGCATATAAAATCTCCAGTTTTTCGTCAGGAACATAACCGGGAAAAATTACGGGGTTATTTTGTTTTTCTTTCTCCCAAAGACCTAAATCTCTTGCCTTTTTTTTGGTTTTTTCATAAAAAAAATCTTCTTTTCCCACCAAAACCAAATTCAAATCGGGAAATTGTTTAATCAAATCTTTAAAGGCCTCTAAAAGCCCTTCTAAATTTTTATGGGGGTAGGCGTTCCCCACATACAAAAGAAACTTTTCTTCTATATTATAACTTAAAAGAGTTTTTTTGTCATCCATCTTAGCCACGAACAAGGAGTCTCTCCCCTTGGCCAAGTTCGCCACCCCCTCGTAAGTTACTAAAATTTTTTCCGGCTCTATTTTAAATTTTTCCACAATGTCTTTTTTGGTAAATTCGGAAACAGTAATAATATACTCCGATCTTTTGGTGGCCAACCAAATTATTAATTTATAAGCCCAATTTTTAAGTCTATAAAAAAAGGAATTCAGAGTGGTGGCTCTGGTGGTGGGAAACTTAGTTAAAATCAGATCATGTATGGTAACCACAAACTTATTAAAAGTAAGAACGGGGACATTAAAGTGGGGAAAATGAACTAAATCCAACCTTTCTTTAATCAAATAAAAAGGCATAAGGATTTGTTCTTTTAAGGTATACCAACGAACATCCGCCAAGACCTTTTTAACTCTCGGGTTGTCACTCACAAATTCGTCAAAATTTTCTCGGCACAAAAAAATGACATACTCATTCTCCGAATCTATTTTAATAATATTATCAACGATCTCCTGAATATATCTGCCCAAGCCCTTGCCCAAGGGGCCGTACATACGAGCATCTATGCCGATTCTTTTTATTTTTTTGTTTTTTTTCATTTATTTATATATTTCCGGGGTATACATTTTTAAGCCCCTCTTTTTTTGCCATATTTTTAATTTTCAATATTTTTTCCGGTTGAGTATCGGGTAAATGTTCCAATTTCCAGGAAAATCGGCCGGAAAAAGCGCTAATATGCCAAGGCGTCTCTTTCCCAAGTTTTTCTTTTATAAAATTAATAATTTCTCTTAACATTTGCGGATCATCGCTTAAAGTGGGAATGATCAAAGTTGTAATTTCCAGCCATACCCCCTCTTCTTTGAATTTTTGACAATTTTGTAAAACCGGGGGCAAAGAAGCCCCGCAATATTTGCCGTAAAAATCTTTGCGAAAAGACTTTAGATCTATATTAATAGCATCCAAATAAGGAATTACGTCCTTCCGGGTTTGAGCGGACATAAATCCGTTGGAAACCCAGACATTTTTAAGACCCTTTTTATGGGCTATTTTCATAGTATCTAAGGCATATTCCCGAAAAACCGTGGGTTCATTGTAAGTATAAGCGATGCTTTGGCATTTAAGATCTAAAGCGTTTTTCACTATCTGTTCCGGGGAAATTTCTTGTCCCCAATTTATTTTTTCATATTCCTTTATTTTACCTTTCAGTCCCCCGATTTGAGAGATCTCATAGTTTTGGCAATTGGCGCAACGAAAATTGCAACCCAAAGTTCCCACGGAGTAGGCATAACTTCCGGGGAAAAAATGAAAGAAAGGTTTTTTCTCAATAGGATCTACGTTCAAAGCTATAGCTTGTTCGTAAACCAAAGAATATAATTTCCCTTTCCGGTTTTGTCTGACCCCGCAAATTCCCGTATTACCGGGGGCGATCTTGCAGAAATGAGCGCAAGCTTGACACTCCAGTTTTTCTGAACCTATTTTTTTATAATTTTGACACTCTCGCATACCTTTATTTTAACAAATGCCTTCTTTTTGGCAAATTAAAAAGGGATGGTTTTGTCCATCCCCAAAAAAATTTTTAAGAACCCGGCCCCTTATTTTTTCTTTCGCCTCCTCCTGCGCGGCTTGTTTTTGGGGTTTGGAGTTCTTTTTTTATTCCGAGCGTCAATCCGGCCTATGATCTCGTCTTCCACCTGAAAAAAATTAGAAGAATAATTTCTTTTTACCCCCATACAATTTCCTTTCTCAGTCTTTTTTTAATTATTTTTTCCTTCTTTTTTTATTCAAATAAAAATGTAACCGAATCTCCGTGATAACTTCTCCGAATCGCCTCGGCAAAAAGATAATGAACGGAAATACAGGCCAATTTAGAGCAAGAAGTGGCTTTCCCGCCCAAGGGAATGGTATCGGTGGATATCAAAGATTTTATTTCCGAATCATTTATTCTTTCCACAGCGGGTCCGGATAAGACCGGATGCGTACAACAAGCATAAACTTCTCGCGCCCCTTTGTTTTTAATAACACTGGCCGCTTCCCGCAAGGTGCCGGCTGTATCCACCATATCATCCACTATAATGGCGCATCTTTCCTCCACATCCCCCACCAAGGACATAGCCCGAGCTTTATTGGGAGCGGAACGACGCTTGTCAATTATAGCCAAGCCGGCATTCAATTTTTTGGCGTAAGAGTTGGCTCTTTCCACTCCTCCGGCATCAGGAGAAACCATGGTTAACTTGGCCGACATATTCTCCCGAATATATTTTACCAAGACGGGTTGGGCAAACAAATTGTCCACCGGAATATTGAAAAATCCCTGGATCTGATTGGCATGAAGATCCATGGTAATAATTCGGTCGGCTCCGGCAGTGGTTAAAAGATCGGCCATTAATTTGGCGCTAATGGGAACTCTGGGTTTGACTTTTTTGTCCTGACGGGCATAACCGAAATAAGGAATGACCGCGGTTATTCTTTTGGCTGAAGCTCTTTTTAAAGCATCAATAATAATAAAAAGCTCCACAAAATTGTCATTAGCCGGCTCGCAGGTGGATTGGATCACAAACACATCGTCAGAGCGGACATTTTCCTGAATTTCCACTTCTATTTCCCCGTCGCTGTAACGGGCCAATTTGATTTCACTCAGGGTCTTGCCCAAATAAGAAGCAATTGCCCGGGATAAAATCGGATTAGAACTGCCGCTGAACAACAAAAAATTTTCTTCGTCCATAATCCTCTCCTTTCTTTTTGTTTTGTTTTTTGTTTAAAAAATATTTTAAGGTGCGAATATAGTATATAATGTTTACTTTTTAGCAAAATTTGGTTAGGGTGTAAATACTTTTAAACGAACCTTAAAAAGGAGGGTAAAATGAAAAAATGGGATGATGAGGAGGAAATTTTAAAAAGATTAACTTATTTTTACCAAAAACAAGGGCGTTTGCCCCAAAAGCAGGACTTGGACTGGGCCTTGAACGACTATTGGCCCAATTCCAGACAAATTGCCCTGGTTTTCGGCAGTTTTGAAGAAGGGCTTGCCCGGGCCTGGAAAAAAATAATGAAAACAAAGTTAACTGTGATCAAATAAGGGGTTTTTTAAAAAGCCCCTTTTTTTATTTGCCAAACCGGCTTTTAATTTATTATAAATAGATCGTTCAAGTAGGACATTTCTATTTCCCCTTTACAAATATATTTTTTATATTTACTTTTTTTTGTTTTTGTGCTAATTTACAATATTTACTAAAGGTTCTTTTAACTTAAAAAGGAGGAGAAAAATGGCTGAAAGAAAAAACCCCACGGCTGAGTGGTTTGTTCGTCCTTTGGATTCCCACACCAATCAGTCCATAGCCCGGGACCTGGATCGAATCGGTTTTCTGGAAGAGATGGAAACCGAGTTGGGTGATATGTACAGATGTCCCTACGAAAGAATTGCCTTTTTTCAAAAAAGCGCTCGGGATCTCCACTTGAATTTTGAGGTTTATCGCCGGAGAACACGAGGGGGCAAACTGGAGAAATGGATTTCCGGATCCGGCAAAGGACAAACCAAAAAAAGCAAAAAATTTCGGCAAGCCTAAAAAACCGGATGAATTAAAAAAATAAATTCTCTCACAACCAAAAGCGAGTACAGGGGTAACTCGCTTTTTTTAATAAATAAAAAAGCCGAGTCTTAAGCAAAGAACTCGGCTGAAAATGTTACTGCGGAAATTTTACCCGACTCCGACAATGATGTGCCTGAGGATATCGGCCAGAGGATTTTCTTCTTCGGTTTCTGCCATGGTGACGATCTGGAAGTCGGACCTGACTCCGATTCCGGCTCCTTGGTAACTCACCTCGCCCAGACGATGGCGAAGACTGGCCCAAAAAAAATCCTTTAAGGCCTCAATTTTCTCTTTTAACCTCCTGGTTTTCTCCACATCCTCGTCATTCGCCTCTTCCGGATTATCCGGGAGATTTTCTACCATTTTTCTAAAAGAACCCACGGTACGGGAAAGGACCGTCCAGATGGCTTTCTCATAATCGGTCATCTCTCCAATAACCGTGTCGCCCTCGCCTGTTTCCTGTTCCGGATTCTCAAACTTCCCGGACTCCAGGATTTCGTTGATCGGGCCCAGGATGGTTTCCGCCTGCATTTCTTTCAAATCCATACTTCCTCCTTTTTTGAGTTAGGGTTAAAAAAGAACAAACATTAAGACTTTCCAAACTACCGTATTATCTAAATTTTGTCAACAAAAAATCCTTTAAGTTTTAAATTTACCCTTAACTACGAATTTTTTTTATTTTAGATGTTTTTTTACTTTTTTAGTAACCTCGGCCAGGGTATAGTCCGCTTTTACCAAATAATCATCCGCCCCCAGCATCTTGCACTCTTTTATACTGTTTTCCGTGCCTATAACTGTTAAAACAATCACGGGAATGTCTTTTGTTTTCCCGGTTTCTTTTAAAGACTCCAAAACATGATATCCGTCCAACCCGGGAAGCATTAAATCCAGCAGAATCAAGTCCGGCCTCTGGTCCTTAATGGCCTGTTTGGCGTCCTCTCCGTCAAAGATCTGTTGAACTTTGAATTTCTCCTCCTCTAAAATTTTTTTAATGTTGTTTTGTAGTATTGAATCATCTTCAATAACTAAAATGTTTTTAGACATATTTTAAAAATTAATTATTTTTTCGGAATAGAAAAATAAAAAGTTGTTCCTTTGTTTCTCCCGGATTCAAACCAGATTTCTCCGCCATGTCCTTTAATTATAGCTTTAACAATATAAAGACCCAGGCCCGTGCCTTCGGTTTCGGTAATAACATTACTGCCGCGAAAAAATTTTTCAAAAACTCTGTTTTGCTGGTTTTTGGGAATTCCCACCCCTTTATCACTCACAAAAAAAACTGTTTTCTTTTCATCCTCTTTACTTACCCCTATCTCTATCTTACCTCCTTTGCGGGAATATTTAATGGCGTTGGTTATTATGTTTTGGAAAGCTTGTTTGATTTTTTCCCGATCGGCAAAAATTTCCAAATCCTTTTTTAACTTTTTGTCCAATTTTATTTTAATATTTTGTTTTTTTATTAAATTGCCCTCCTCTTGTAAAATATTTTCAAGCTCTTCGGTAAAATTAATTTTTCTTTTAATTATTTCGAATTTTCTTCCGGTCTCAATATGGGAAACATCCAGTAAATCAGAAACCAGCTCCAATAATTTAAAGCTACTTCCCCGGATTTGCTCCACCAATTCTTTTTGCACTTTATTTAATTTTCCGGTCTTGTCGCTTTCTAACAGCTCTACGGTCCATTTAATTCCGGTTAAAGGAGTTTTTAACTGATGAGAAGTAATGGCAATAAATTCCGATTTCATTCTCTCTACTTGTTTTTGTTTGGTTATGTCCAAGGAAATATTGGCCATAAACAAGGGCTTGCCCGTATCCTCGTCGTTTACAGTAAAAGCAATGGTGTGAACATCAATAATTTTGCCCGTTTTTAGATTTTTATAAGCCAACTCCCCTTCCCAAACCTTACCCTTCCTTAAAGCGGGAAAAACCTCTTTCTCCACCTTTTCTATTAATGTCTCGGGAATAACTTCCATGATATTATGTTTTTTAACTTCTCCCGGATTAATCCCCAGCATCTCTCCCCCGGCCTTGTTTATAAAAGTCATCTGGCCGTCCAAATTAGCTATATTAATAAGCTCGGTGGTGTGTTTGGAAATAGCGGCCAATTTTCTGACTTCCAACTCAGCCTTCTTTTTTTCCGTAATATCTTCTCCTGAACAGAGAATTTCCTTGATCTTGCCATTCTCATCTTTAACTACGGTATTGTGCCAGTCAATTAACCTCTCCTCCCCGGCTTTGGTTTTAACCGGGTTTTTATAACTATCCATAATTGTTAAATTTCCTTCTAAAGTCTTTTTAAATACCTTTTTTACCTCTTGTCTGTTTTTCTCCGGTATACAACAATCAAACCAATTTTTTCCCACTAACTCATCTTTTTTATATCCCAGCACTTTATTTCCTTTTTGGTTTATCATTTTTACTCTTCCTTGCCTATCCAGGCTAAGAATTATAACTCCGGCCAAAGATAAATACCTCTCCGCTTTTTCCTTTTCCCGCTCAAGAGACTTCTCCGCCTCTTTTTCTCGAGTAATATCTCTTATCACCCCAATAATACCCGTTATTTTTTTCTTTTCATCTCTGACAGGAGCTTGAATTATATGTAAATAAAGCTTTTTGCCCCTGATATTCAAAGCCCTAACCGCGTCCACTTCCTTGCCGGCTAAATTTTTTTCATCCGCCTCTTTAATTATTTGAGCGTTTTTTTTGCTAAAAACCTCTTCCGGGGTTTTCCCCATTATTTTTTTCTCCGGCAAACCGATCATTTGGGCTCCTGCCGGATTTATAAAAGTATACCTGCGGTTTTTGTCTTTGGAGAAAATAGCGTCTTTGGTGTTTTTGGTAATTTCTCTTATTTTTTTTTCATTTTCTTTTATCTCCCCGATTTTACTGCTCACTTCTTTTCTTAATTTTTTTTGGTATCGCTTAGAAAAAAAGAGAAACAGCAAAAGAATAAAAATAAAGAAAATTAAAACAACCAAAAAATACTTCAGCCAAGGAGGTAAAATTTCTATTTTTTGTGAACCCTTGCCAAAATTTTTTCTAATTGACTCGTAATAAATACTATTTTTATTCTCTTTTAAATTCTTAAGGTGCTTATCTATGGTTGATAAAATATATTGATTCTTTTCATTGTTTTTTTTAACAGCGAATTTAAGTTTTAAAGGATTAAATAATAAATTGGTCTTGACCTTATATTTATTTTCATTCTTCATGCCAAAATACCAGCTCACCACCCCCCACATCCGCTCTTTTCTCGTCTAATAGCCTAAAAGCATCTTCATATTTGTCTACATCAACTATATTAACATCTATTCCGGAAGAGTTTAGTAAATCTTTCAATCCTTCCGGGGATTGATAATGAATTCCTGATCTTAAAACAACAATATCCTTGCCCTCCAAGTCATAAAGGGAATCAATCTCCAGATCTTCCCGGGTATAAAATATTCCCCAGCTAACCAAAGCCACCTCTTGATTAAAATCATATTTTTCCTTCCGCTCCTCAGACACGGCCACATCCACCATCAAATCAATCTCGCCCCTTTCCAGTCTCTCCAGCCCTTCCTCCCAAGTGCCGTAAACATAGTCCAAATTCCAGTTTTCCTGTTGGGCGATATAGTTGGTTATATCGGCCCAGAAACCGGCTATGTCTCCGTTTTCATTCCGGTAAATTTTAGGATGATTATCATAAACCCCCACCCGAACATCCTGAAAACCGCCATCTTGCGCCAGGGCAATATTAAAACTAAGTAATGAAAAGATTATAAAAAATAAAGGAAAAATTTTTTTCATCATATTTTTCTAAAATAAAAAAACTTTGCCAAAAAAAACATTAGCAAAGTAATTTCCAATAACACTTCTTCGAAATAAAAAGTATAAATTTTCTAAATAAACAAACATATCCCAATATTTAATTTTATTTTAGCACAATTTATAAAAATATGGCAAGAGAGACGCTCTACATTCTATTCCAAACCGAAACACTCTTTATTAAAAAGCTATAGAAGTTATCTTCTAATTAGAATTCTTTTTCCCGTTAAAAAAACACCGGATTTTACTCCGATGTCTTTTTGACTAAAATTAGTGATGTTTTACGGTTTATCCGAGGTTTACGCTCGGTTAAACTTTTTAGTCTAAATGTATCACACTACAGTATGATACATTTAGGCGGTCACTTCGGAAGGGGCGGTAGCGGACGGCTCGGCCGGATTTTTGGGTCTGCTCTATTCTGTTCTCTTCTTCCAATCTTTTTGATAAATTCTTGAACCGCCCCTTCCCTCGAACCCTCTAAAACAAACCCTTCTTCTTTTCCTTTTTAACCCTTTTGCGGAACTCCAAAAAAATTTTTATTTTCAAACTTTTAAACCTTAATGTTATTGTTTTTATTTTAGTATTTATTCGTTATTAATAAAAGCTACAGTCTCCGACTTTGGGACTGCAGTTAGACCAAACTCAATTTTTGCTACTATGTGATTGCCAAAACTATAAAAGCAGCTACAGCCAACATGATCCCAGCATATTCTCCGGGTGTTAAAACTTCCTTTAAAACTAAAAGTCCTAATAAATTAGCTAATATAATTGATGTAGCACCAAATAAAGCCATTGTCTTTCCCAATTCAATCACTGTAAAAACATAAAGTTGACCAAACATGGCAACTATTCTTATTAAAAAATAAACCACAAACCAACCACTAAAAAACGTAGCTAGAGCAAAACCCTGTTTGGGCATATAAGTTCTTGCCAACAAATCACTGGTTGTAAAAAGCAATTGAGTTCCAATAATTATAATAACTGGCCAATTCATATTTCCTTAAGACATTGGGGTTAAGTCTTTAATTTTGAATTCTGCATGACTCTACTCACTTATTATTTTGCTTTCGTTTGCTATATTACTTTTATTTTAAGCCGATTTAAGCCCTGAGTCAATCTAACTTTAGATAAAACAAAGACCTCGATTTTAAAGAGGTCTTTTTATTAACAAACAAAAACAGTGAATGGATGCTGTATTATAAATCATCAATTGCACCTTTCATAATTCCCTTTTCTTTTTCCGATGTGTCCGGCAAACCTTCAATTTTCAAATTATCTATTATAGTTTCCAAAAATTCCCGTTTTTCCTCCGGATTTTTCCTTATTTCTTTCAGTTTATCCTTTTTTTGTTCTTCTCCAAGATTTTCGAATTTTTCAAAATTTTCTCCCAAGTATTTTTTTAACTCCGGATTAGAAACATTTCTCTCATTTAGGCTATGCATTAAAAATTTCACCAATCTCATTACTTTAATTTCCGCAACATGTTCTTCAATATTTTCTTCATCAAAAATACTATTATATTCTTCCTCATCTTTTTTATTCTCCTCATCTTTTTTATTCTCCTCATCTTTTTTATTCTCAAGTGCTTTATATGTCTCTTTAACCACTCTCCTAGGGTCGGAAATATTTTCTACATCAAGCTTTTCTATTTTGCCCATCTCTCTTATCTTGTCTGAATTTTTTACATCCTCACCGCTTTTTGAAGTTGACAAACCTTCCATTTTTGCGATTACATCTGTTCTGATAGCATGATTAGCTCCGGGCAGCCCGCCACAAGCTGAAGCTATTTCATAGGCCTCTTCGTGCAGTTTTCTCATATATTCTCCCATTTGTTTATTTTCTATGTTTTTTTCCAAATCATCTGAATATTTTATTCCACCTCCAAATGCTATGGCATCATCCCGTTCTGCATTCTTAATTAATTTAGAGACAAATTGCTCATCAACAACAGTATCGGCATCAGTCCCGGCCACATACAAAGAATCATCCCTTTTCTTGTTTTCCGATTCTCTTAACATTATCAAATCACTGCCCATCTTTCTGGCGGCCCCAATACCTCCTTCACCATCATCAAATTCCTTAAAAAAGATATTTAAATTTGCTTCCGGATTATTTTTCATCCATTCTTTGACTTCCATAAGAGTTTTAAAATTTCCGTTTTTTTCTTCTTCCTTTTTGTTATACCTTTCTTTATAAGAATTTATTTCTTTCTCCATTTTATCTTGAATAAGCTTCATTGTTTCCGGATCAGAGTCCGCACTTGTTTCTTCTATAGTTTCTTGGTATTTATTTTCAATTTCCTTGATCTTGCTTTCTAATTCTTCCTTCGAGTTTTCCTCTTGATTGAAAATAATATTGACTTCAAAAAGATCCTTTGACACGGGCTCCCCGTTTTCATCCAATTGACCAAAAGCGGAATCCAAGGTCTCTGTTATATTTTCCTCATATCCATATGAAGGGATCAAGAAAGAAACTCTGCATTCATCTGAAATAGATTGATCAATTCTAAATTCTTCGCTGTTAGAAAACTCTTCTTCGGTTAATTCCTCTAAATTGTTATATCTTTTCATTTTATTAAGCTCTTCTAAATTGTTTTGATTAATATAGTCCAAAATTTCCTTTTCTCTGGTTTTTTTTATAATCTCCGCTTCTTTGTCATGCCTTTCTTTATAAAAATTTATTTCTTCCTCCATTTTATTTTGAAGAAGCTTCATTGTTTCCGGATCAGAGTCCGCACCTGTTTCTTCTATAGTTTCTTGGTATTTACTTTCAATTTCCTCAATTTTCCTTTTTCCCAGGCCCGTATTAAAATTTATATTTGATCTATCTACTGATTCGTCTTCATTTTTACGCCCACCCTCAAAAGAGTCACCTTCCGATTCATGACTTTTTCCTTCCTTTTCATCATAATTTTCTTCCGGCGCACCTTCATTTTGGATCATTTCTTCTTTGTTTTCCATATATTTTTTTATTAATTTTAATTCTTCTTTGGCTCTGTTGCAGTTTCCGGCAGGAACTGCAACGCTTTTAAGATTTAATGTTATTGGTTTTATTTTAACATACCATTATTCCAAAATCTCGGAAACAACCACCAACTCAATCCCCCTCTCCTCCATCCGGGGCAATTCTTCTTTCAGGGCTTGGATAGTGTTCTTCTTGTGGTGGCCGATACCGATGGCCGTGCCGTTTTCCCGGGCCACCTCTTCTAACTGCCTCAGTTTTTCTATAACCACCTCTTTGTTGTCATCATAATCTATAAAAACATTTCTCCTGGCCGTGGGGATCCCCATCTCCAAAGCCAACGGATAAGCGACCGAATCGCCCAAAGTAAAACTGTCCACAAAAAACAGGTCGCGTTGCCGGATCTCTTCCAAAAGATATTCCATTTTGGTCTCGTCGGAAGTGAACCTGGAGCCCTTGTGGTTGTTAATTCCTTCCACACCCTCCATCTCCTCCAAGGCCTCATCCAAAAAAGAAGCGATCTCTTCCCGGTCCATATCCACGGTAGCCATGCTTTCCTCCTTTTGGTTCTCATCCATGGGTTCCAAGGGCAGATGAAGAAGCAATTCAAAATTATCCTTGCTTTCAAAGGTTTCCGCTGTCTCTTGGG
>CAZXUK010000020.1:0-16915 GCA_964644045.1 uncultured Gammaproteobacteria bacterium | reverse complement strand
CAATTTTTTATTGGGATAAATCAACTTTTCCACCACACTGAATTTTACAGAGCCCTGTAAAAATTGACAAATTTTTTTAAATAACTTAAAGTAAAAACTTAGCCTACTTACCGACCGGTAAGTAAAACAAAAGGTATTTAAAAATAGAAATATGAAAAACAAAAATTCCACTCGAGAAAAAATTTTAAAAATCTCCCGGGATTTAATAATTGAAAAACCCTATCACACAGTTTCTCTCAACATGATAGCTCGTAAGGCCGGCGTAACCAAGCCCGCTCTTTATTATCATTTTCGTAACAAGGAAGAAATCTTTCTCAATATTTTTGATCAAATAGCCGAGGGATTTAAAAAAGAATTAAAAAAAACTTCCCGTAAAGAACTCTCCCCTACCCCCAAACTCCATTTGTTTATCTCTACTTATATTAATTTCTTTTTTATGCAAAAAGACTTAATTAAAATTTTAATCCAAAGAGTTTCGCAAAAAAATAAAAAATTATGCACCAAAATAGAGGGTACCCGCGAAGAAATAATAAATACCCTGGAAGAAATTATGAAAGAAGTCTTAGCTCAAAAGAAAAAACAAAAAAACATAACCCCCAGATTGGCCTCTATAATGCTTTTGGGTATGCTGGGAACATTTTACATAGAGCATATACAAAAAGATAAAAATAAAATCGACCTAACTCCCGATAAAATAGCTGATCAAATTATTGAATTCTTAAATTTAAAATAAAAATATTATGAATTTAATCAAGAATAAAAAAATTACCATTCCCACAGTATTAATCTTGATTGTTTTGGCTCTTATCTCCAAAAAGGTTTTAGATACGAATAAAAACGAGCCAGAAAAGGAAAACGGCCCGCCTACAGTAAAAACTTCTCTTTTAAAAGAATTTCAAGAAAAAAATTCTTTTATAAACTCAGTAGGTAAAGTGGAAACCTTGCAAGAAGTCAACCTTAAATCCCAACTTTCGAGTGAAGTTAAAAATGTAAATGTTAAAATCGGGGACAAAGTATCCCGGGGAGATGTTTTAATTGAGCTGGACCATACTCCTTTGGATGCCGAGCTATCCAAAGCCAATGCCACCATAGAAAGGTTGCAAAGCAATCTTGCCCAACAAAAAACAGGAGCCACCCAAGAACAAATCGCTCAAGCCCGGGCAGGAGTGGAACAAGCCAAGGCCGGAGTAGAGCAAGCTCAAGCCGGCCTGGAGCAAACCAAGGCCAACAATGAAGCTATGATCAAAAATGCGGAAATCGGTTTGGAACTGGCTAAGGCCTCTTTGGAAAATACCGCCACCTCCAGCCAACAAACTCTGGAAAATGCTTATGAAAGCTTGAAATTAACAGCCGACAATACTTTATCAACTATCCATACGGCCTTAACCACTAACGGAGATATTTTGGGAAAATCTCCGGGAAGCGAAAAAGCCAATAATCTTTACGAAGATTATTTAGGCGTAAAAAAGGCCGGGAGCCTCAGAGAATCAGAACAATATTTTCTTCAGGCCAGGAAAGATTATCAAACCGCTCTGGATTTCAGCAACAGTATAGAAGATAAAATTGATCAGGCACAAGGAGAAAAATTGGCGGATCTGGTAAGCCGGGCTTTGGCCAGCATGAATCAATCCTTAAAGTCAATACGCGTAACTTTAGATAATTCCGTAACCAATAATCTTTTTCCACAAACTTCAGTAAGCGGAACCTCTCTGAACAAGTTAAAACAAGCGGTTGATACCCAGATATCTTATATCAATCAAGCCCAACAAAATCTACAACTGCAAAAACAAACCGTCACCAACGCCCGAATTTCCGGCCAGGGAAGCACCGAACAAAACCAGCTTAATTATCAGAAAGCCCAACAAAACCTAAAAGACGCCCGCCAGCAAGCGAAAGCCAACCTTAAAACGGCCCAAAAAAATGTGGAAGCCCGAAAAAAAGCTTTGGCCAAAGCACAAAGCGCCTATGAAGAAATAACCGCCCCTCCCAGAGAAACTGATCTGGCTTCCACCAAAGCTTCTATTAAAGAGGCCCGGGCGAGTCGAAATTTGGTCCTGGACAGGTTGGATAAGGCCTATATTAAAGCTCCTTTTTCCGGTGAAATCGGATCTGTATCTGTAAAAGAAAACGATTTTGTCAACCCCGGAAAATCTCTTGTCTCTTTGATAAACAAGGAAGGACTGCAAGTTAAATCTTATCTAAACAGCAAAGACATAAAATTAATAACCGAAGGGGCCACGGCCACCATAGAAAAAGATATCCCGGGGGTGGTTTCGCAAATCTCTCCCCGGGTTGATCCTCAAACCAAAAAAATAGAAGTCATTACCGCTATAACCGCGAAAAACAGCCAGTTGGTAACCGGTGAATATGTGGATATAAAATTCCAAATAAGCAAACAAAACAAAGAAAATACTTACTATCTACCTTTTAAAGCCATCAAAGTAACTTCGGAAAACAATTTTATATTTACGGTTAATCCAAATAACAAAATTGAAGCTCATAAGGTAGAACTGGGGCGTGTGGTCAATAACTTAAATGAAGTTAAAAACGGCCTCCGGCCGGAAATGAAAATAGTTCTCAATGTCAGGGGTTTAAAGAAAGGCCAAATTGTGGAAACTGAAAAAAATAAATAAAACTTAATATGAGCAATAAGAAAAAAACTTTTTGGGAATTCTTTATCAATAACAGAAAATTTGTTTTTGTTTTAACTCTGGCTATTATAGTTTTGGGCCTGGTTTCTATTTATTTTATTCCCAAAGAATCCACGCCCGAGGTTGATATCCCTATAGTAACCATAAGCACTCCTTACCCCGGAGCCGGTCCGGAAGATGTGGAATCCTTGGTAACCAATGTTATTGAAGATGAGGTTTTGGGCTTAAGCGATATCCAAGATATAAGCTCCCAATCTTTCCAGGGGCATTCCTCTATTATTATAGAATTCAATGTTGATGTTGATAAAAATAAAAAAGTAAATGATGTGGAAGACGCGGTAGCCAGAGCGGAAATTGATTTGCCCGCTGATGCGAAAGAGTCCCGAGTTCGAGATGTAAGCATCTCCGAAGTTTTTCCGGTATTGCGCTTTTCCTTGAGCGGGCCTTATAATGTGAACCGATTAAAGGAAATGGCCGAAAATGTTGAAAAAAAATTAAAAAGAATCAAAAATATTTCCGAGGTCCAAATTCAGGGAGGTCAGGAAAGAGAATTTAAAATTTTGGTAAACAAGTCCTCTCTGGACAACTATAATCTAAGCTTAATCAATGTAACCTCCGCTATTAGCAAAGCTAACTCCGATGTTCCCGTGGGCACAATTGAAACCGGAGGAGAAAACTATACCCTAAACCTAAAAGGACAAATTAAAAGCAAAGAGGAGATTAAAAATATCCCCATAACTTCTTACAAAGACAGCGTGGTTTATGTAAAAGATGTGGCAAGAGTTAAAGATTCTTTTGCGGAAAAATCAACTATTTCCAGAGTAAGCATAAACGGCTCTCCTTCCCTGCCGGCGGTATCTCTTTCAGTGATCAAAGGTAGTGAAGGCAATATTCTGAACATAGTGGATAAATCACTGGCAGAGATAGAAAAAATAAAAAAAACCGAACTGCCGGAAAATGTGCAAATGGAAATTATTGACAACCAGGCAGAGAATATCCGCAATGACATAAAAAACTTGATGGATAACGGAATCCAAACCATAATTATCATCCTGATCCTGCTTTTGATTTTTGTGGGCTGGCGGGAGGCGATCTTGTCAGCTGTGGCCGTGCCTCTTACTTTTCTGATAAGTTTTATAATTTTAAACTACATAGACTATACATTAAACTTTCTTACCCTGTTCGCCTTAATTCTTTCTTTGGGAATTTTGGTGGACAGCATTATTGTAATCACCGAAGGAATGAACCGCAAAATAGCCGAGGGCTTTCCGGTAAAAAAAGCGGCAGTGGAAACAGTTCGGGAATACAATCTCCCTCTGATAGCCGGAACCCTGACTACGGTTTTCGCTTTTCTGCCCATGCTTTTGACTTCCGGGATAATCGGCGAATTTATAAAATCCTTACCTGTAACCATAACTATAACCTTGTTGGCCGCTATGTTCGTGGCCCTGGGCCTTTTAACCAGTTTAAGCATCCGCTTTATAAAAATTCGCAAAAAGAAAAACCGAGGATTTTTCCGGAAAAAAAATAATAAATCCGAACCTTGGTTAGACAAGAAGGTCATCCCTTATTACGAAAATATTCTTCGGGACTTCCTAAAATCAAAAAAACAAAGAAGAATTTTGTCTTTGGTTTTAATAATTTTATTTTTAGCTACGCTATCTCTGCCCATGCAAGGCGTTTTAGAGCAAGATCTTTTCCCGGAGCAAGACCAAGATTATTTCGCCCTTAACATTAAGGCCCCCGTGGGCACACCTCTGGAGACAACCTCGGCTCAGACCGAAAAAGTGGAAAAAATTTTTTCCGGAGACCGAAGAATCAAATCTTTTCAAGTTAATGTCGGTTCCCAATTCAATACCTATATCTCCGGAAACTCGGAAAGTGAAAACCTGGCCCATATAATCGTAAATTTAAAAGAAGATAGGAAACAAAGCAGTTTAGATATTGCTGAAGAATACCGCCGAAAAATTTCCCGGCTAAACCTTTTTCCCAGTGAAATCAAATTAGTTCAATTGACTTCCGGCCCTCCTTCCGGCGCTCCCATTACCATAAATATTACCGGATCCTCACTGAATAAACTGGAAAAACTGGGAACGGAAATAAAAAAAATAGTGAAAGAAACACCGGGCACCGCCAACACCTCCTTAAGTTTGGAAGAATCTAACGGACAATTCTCCATTTATATAAACCGGGCTAAGGCCAAACTCTACGGAGTATCAACCCAGCAAGTGGCCCGCATTCTCCGTAATGCAATCAGTGGTTCCGAAGCCACGGTTATCAGGGCCGGAGGAGAAGATACCGAAGTTTTAGTTAAATACGATTTAGGTACAAAAGAAGAAGACAGGATAGACCTAAGCTCTATTAATTCTCTAACTATTGCCACCCCGCAAGGAGATATTCCCTTAAGCACTTTTACTTCCGATAGGCTGGAAAACAAAAGAGCTCAAATAGAGCACTCCGAAGGTGAACGCATTGTTAAGGTTACGGCCGATACAAAAAGCGGGTTTTCTCCGGTAAATTTAACCAAAAAAATCGAAGAAAGAATAAACAAATTGAATTTGCCGAACGGCTATCAAATAAATTATGGGGGAGAAAAAGAAGATATTGATCAATCTCTGGCCGATATGATGAAGGCCTTTATTTTGGGGGTCTTTGCTATTGCCATGATTATGGTTTTACAATTTAAATCTTTCCGCCAGCCCTTATTTATTTTAATTACTATTCCCCTGGCCACCATCGGGATATTCCCCGGGCTCGTTATTATGGGCCAACCCCTTTCTTTTCCCGGAATAATCGGCATAGTGGCTTTGGCCGGAATCGTGGTTAATAACGCTATTTTGCTAATTGACGCCATTAATAACCAGAGAATGGAAGGAAAAAATAAAAAAGAAGCGATCATCCGGGCCTCTAAAATACGTTTTCGCCCCATTCTTTTAACCACCGCTACCACGGTTTTGGGCATGATCCCCCTGGCTTTTTCCAACCCCACCTGGTCCCCCATTGCTTACTCTATTATTTTCGGCCTCAGTTTCTCTTCTGTTTTAACCCTCTTGGTAATTCCTCTACTTTATTTCTCTTGGGGGGAAGAAAAACTGGAAACATTGGAAGATTATTAAATTTCTGAACAAATTTTCGATTTTAAAACTGCTTGAAAAATAAAAAAAAATCCTATAAGATATATCTACATATGGCTAATCAAAACTCCAAAACCGACATAGAGCGAATGCCTCCCCAAAACTTGGAAGCGGAGCAATCCCTTCTAAGCTGTCTTTTAATAGATAAAGACGCTATTGCCAAAATAGTTGATCTCCTATCGGAAGAAAATTTTTACAAAGACAGCCACGGCACAATCTATAAAACCATGAAAGAACTTTACAGCAAAGGAGAGCCCATAGACATTCTCACTCTATCCAATCGTTTGCAGGAAAAAAAAGAATTGGAAAATATAGGAGGAAAAGCTTACCTGGCCCAATTATCCGCTTATGTGGCTACCGCCTCTAATGTTAAGCACTACGCCAAAATAATCCAAAACAAAGCAACCCTGAGAAAACTCCAACAAGCAGCCAATGAGATTTCCGAATTAAGCTACCAAGAAGATGAGGATGTGGATAATATTTTGGATAAAACCGAAAGTAAAATATTAAATATTTCCCAGAAATATACTCAAAATATTTTCCTACCTATTGATGATCTTTTATCCGATGCTTTTACTCGTATAGACGAACTTCACAAACAAAGCGGAAAATTAAGAGGGTTACCCTCAGGGTTTTTAGATTTAGACGGACTTTTGGGCGGATTTCAAAAATCAGACCTTATTATTCTGGCCGCCCGCCCCAGTGTAGGCAAAACTTCTCTGGCTTTGGACATAGCAAGACAGGCATCCCTTAAATCCAAAGAGGGTGTGGGGATTTTTTCTCTGGAGATGAGTAAAGAACAGTTAGTGGACAGAATGCTTTGCGCTCAGGCCGGGGTAAGTCTCTGGAAAATGAGAACCGGCAAACTCTCAGATAAAGAAGAAGATGATGATTTCTCTCGCATTGGGGAAGGCATGGGGCAACTCTCCGAAACTCCTGTCTATATTGACGACGCCGCCACTTCTTCTATTATGGACATTCGGGCCAAAGCCAGACGCCTGCAAATTGAAAAAGGCCTGGGTCTGATCATAATTGATTATCTGCAATTAATGGAAGGCAGAAATAAATACGGAGACAACCGCGTTCAGGAAGTGGCGGAAATCAGCCGGGGACTAAAAAGTATCGCTCGAGAACTAAACATCCCGGTTCTGGCTCTTTCCCAGCTCTCCCGGGCAGTGGAACAGAACAAGCCGGCCATTCCCAAACTGGCCCACTTAAGAGAATCCGGATCTATTGAACAGGATGCGGATGTGGTTATGTTTATCTATCGCAAAGCGGCGGACCGAAACTATAATCCGGACGAACTCCCGGAAGAACAAAAAAATTGGTCTGAAGTCTATGTGGCCAAACATCGCAACGGCCCCACAGGAAAGGTGGATTTGTTTTTTGATCCGGAAACAGTCGGTTTTAAAACCATGGAAAAAAATTACCCGGAAGAAGAAATTCCGGAATTTTAAAATATTTATAAATAAAACCGCATCTTAGTCGATTCGGCTTTGTATGCTAAAACAAAATTTTATGTTTAATAAATTGAAACAATACAAGGATCTACGTTCTCAAGCCAAAACTATGCAAGATTCTTTATCCGAAGAATCTATTACTATGGAAAAAAAGGGGGTTAAAATCGTCATGGACGGAAATATGAAGGTAAAATCAATGGAAATCCAAGATAACTTAGACAAAAAAACTATTGAGGAGGCCTCGATAGAATGTTTCAATGAAGCGGTTAAAAAAACCCAAAAAATAATGGCGCAAAAAATGCAAGAAATGGGAGGTTTATCCGGAATGGGCGGCTAAAACTATGCATTATCCTTCATATATTCAAAATTTAATAAATCATTTTTCGCGTTTACCCACCGTCGGCCCCAAAACCGCGGAAAGGTATGTTTTTTATTTACTTAAACAATCCTCGCAGGAATTGGAAAAATTCTCGCAAAGTTTAAAAAATCTTAAAACAAACATTACAGTTTGCCAAAAATGCTTGGCTTTTTCGGAAAAAAACCCTTGTCATATTTGCTCCGACCCCAAAAGAGAACAAAAACTACTCTGTATAATCAGCAATCTTCAAGATATGATCAATATTGAAAATACGGGCAAATATCAAGGTCTTTATCATATTCTGGGGGGATATATAGACCCCATAGAAGGGATAAATCCGGAAGATCTAAGTATAAAATCTTTAAACGCCAAATTAAAAGAAAAAAAAATAAAAGAAATCATCTTGGCTCTTAATCCCACCTTAGAAGGTGAGACTACTTCCAAATATTTGCTTAAACTAATAAAACCCCATAATATTAAAGTAACAAGGCTGGCCAGGGGGTTGCCTACGGGCTCTGATCTGGAATACGCAGATGCTTTAACCATCAGCAACGCCCTGGAAAATAGAAATGAACTAAAATAAAAGAACCGGAATTTATCCGGCTCTTTTATTATTAAAAACTATTTAATAGCGGTAATTTCCACCTCAGTAAAGGGCTGCCTATGCCCTATCTCTTTATGATACCTGATTTTATTTTTATATTTAGCAGAAGAAACTTTTTTCCCTTTGCCTTCACTCAAAATTTTCCCCTCAGTCTTTTTACCTAAAGAGGGCTGACCCAACTGAAGATCTTTTCCCTCCTCTCCGGAAATTAAAAGGGTTTCAAAGTTCACTTTAGCCCCTTCTTTTTTATCTATTTTTTCCACCTTTAAAACCTGTCCTTCTCTAACTTTATATTGCTTACCTCCGGTTTTAATAACTGCTATCTTAGACATATTTAATAAAAAATTACTTAAATAAAAACGCGCTCCGAGGCGCTTAATAATATTAATATTATAGCCAAAACAAAAAATCTGTCAAGCCAAAACGCTTGATATTTACAAAATAAAAAAATTAATTATAATAGTGAGTAAATTTAAAAACCGAAACTAAAACAAGGAGGAGAAAATGCGGAGAAGAGACAGGAAGAGAAAAAAGGAGAGCGGAAAAATTTTTTTGGTCTTATCACGAAGAAGAAAATGCATTAGAGGAGTTTTCTTCTCCCGCAGAAAATTATTCGAGGCCCTAAACACTTTTGACCTCCCTTTGCCGGCCCGGCACCCCGGGGAAATTTCCAAAATTTTTTACATCCAGCTTTGGCTGGAAGATATTTTGGGAAAAGCGGACATTGAGACAGCCGAAAAAGTGTTTGCCTTTGCGGAAACCTTTAAAATTCCGCTGGTAGTATCCAGGGCCATAAACAAAGCCAAAACGGCTTAATGTGCCCCAATCCTGCCCGGGAAAAACAATCCCGGGCTTTTTTATTTGCCGAATTTCTTTTTTCTAAAACCCCATTTTCGAAAATATCTTATCCAACTTTTTAAATGAGTTCTGGCCAAAGAATTTTTTATAAGAGAACGAAAAGGTTTGTCCTCGGCTGTTTCTCGCCTATGCCCGTGAATTACTTTTATTTCAGGATAATAAAATACCTGCCAATTATTCTCCCAAGCCCGACGGCACCAATCGCAATCTTCAAAATACATAAAAAACTTGTCATCAAAAAAACCTATCTCCCGAACCAATTCCCGACGAACTAACATAAAAGAACCCATCACCCAATCAACCGGCACGCTTTGGCTATGGTCAAAATCCCGCATTAAATAATAATTTATTCTTTTACTAAAAAAACCGCCTTTCCGCCCCCAGTTCATTCTACGAGCCATCTGATCCAAAACTCCGGGGAAACGATAACAAGAATATTGCACTGAACCATCGGAATTTAAAAGCTGAGGAGCCACTATCCCCGCTTCTCCCCTATTTTCCAAAAAAAATATCAATTTTTCCAAAGTATTAAAGGGAGCTTGAAAACAAACATCCGGATTAAGGGGAAGATAATATTTGGCCTCTACTTCTTTTAACCCCAGATTTTGAGCCCGGCCAAAACCAATATTACCTCCGCTGTCCCTGTATTTAACCTGGGGAAATTTCTCTTGAAGCATTTCTTTAATTCCATCTGAATTCCCGGAATTATCCACCACCTGAACAACAAAATTAAGACCACTGCCTTCCAAATCGGCAAACAAAGATTTGAGGCATTTCTCAATGTCGTCTTTGGCTTTCCAATTAACTATAACTATATTTAAATCCATAAAAAATAAGTATAAAATGTAAAATAAGACACCTCTCAAATCAACAAATCAACTACAAATACTACAAAATTTTTTGTAATGATTTATTTGTAAATTTGTGGGGGGGGTTGTTGATTCGCCGGGATAACTACCAAATTATAATTTTTTTAACGATTTTCCAATATAAATTAAAAATGGGATTGGCAATATATTTTAAAACCGGGTTATCAATTTCTTGAAAAGATACCTGGCCGGAAAAATCTTTAACCACTTCTCTGTCTTTAACTTGTCTAATTTTCTTAATTCTTTTTCTTTTTTTAATTATTTTAAGCCAGGTAGAGGGCTTTAAAAAATAAGAATCAGCCTTTAGCTTGGTTAAAAACCATCCGCCCGGAATAGAATACAAGAAAATTCCCAACTCCATTAAAAGCAAAGCGGGAAAA
Source organism: uncultured Gammaproteobacteria bacterium (assembly GCA_964644045.1). Classification (GTDB taxonomy): domain Bacteria; phylum Patescibacteriota; class Patescibacteriia; order Patescibacteriales; family JAGXOH01; genus JAIOTG01. The sequence goes on along the minus strand of CAZXUK010000020.1, from coordinate 6,601 downwards.
ATCAAAATTAAAGTAGGTAGCTTATAATATTGCCAAATAACCAAACATCTATTACGCTCCATATAATAAAGCATTCTAATGCTCCGGCTAAATTCATATTTATGCCAGACAATTGATTTAGGGGCTAAATAAATCTTGTAGCCGGCCAATCTGGCACGCCAGCCCATTTCCACATCATCATGATACATCCAGTATTCCTCATCATATACGCCTATTTTTCCTATTACCTCCCGGGAAGTTAAAAAAGAGCACCCGCTGGCATAGCCTTTTATTTCCGGCTCTCCCTTGATCTCCCTGTCTTTTTCTTCATAGGCGCTCGTAAATCCAAAACCCAAATAATTAATAATATTTCCCAAAGAATTAATTTTTGCCTCCCTTTCTTTCCTGTAAAGCAAAATCTTGGATTGAACCAAGCCGGCATCTTCTTTTTTCTCAAATACCCTGATTAATTCTCGGAGCCAATTACGGTCAAACTCAGTATCCATATTGGCTATTACCAAATACTGGCAACGGTCTTCTATGGCTTTCCTGATTCCGGCGTTGTTGGCGGCGGCATAATTGCCGTCTGAACGGGGAACTATTTTTGCTTCCGGGTAATTTTGGGCTAAATATTTTCTGCTCTTTTCACTGCTGGCATTATCTACAATATAAACAGAAAAATAAGGATAACTTTGACTTTTTAAACTATCCCGGCATTCATCTAAAAATTTTCGGGCATAATCTTTATAGTTAACCAAAATTATACCTGCTTTTTTCTCCATTTTGCTTTTTTAGATTACTTTTGTTAAACTTAAAATAATTAACTTAATTGTAAAAACTTATTTATAATTAGTCAAATAATTGAATTAAAATTGTTTATTTTCTTCTTGTCAATTTTTACCGGGTTATGTTGCAGTTCGGGGTAGAACGTAGGCCTTTCATTTTCCCAAAGATCTGATAAAATAAATAAAGAAAAGATCGTTTTTAATTTCAAATCCATTAAATTTATAAATATTTTAAATTATGAAAACAGCCAAAATCTTGAGCATTCTATTCTTAACAATTATTTTGACGGGATGTGCCGGGGAGCCCGCCAAGGAGAAAAATGGTCAAAAAAACACCCCTCAAAAAGAACAAGAAAAACAAACCGAGAAAAAATCCGAATGCAAAAAAGCCGGAGGGACTTTGGTTCCTCTTAAGGAATGCGATGGTTCAATAAATGAATTATGTATAATCTCGGGCAAAGAAAGATGCTATGCCGATCAAATCGAGAACGGAAAGTGTCCCAAAGGAGAGTTCAAGTCTCGGGTGGTTTGCGACACAGAAAAAAAAGAAGATAAAGAAACCGCCGAACAAAAATAAATTTCACAAAATTTTATCAATCCGCCTAAAAAAATAATATCTTCAAAATAAAAAGAACCGAAATTTGTTTATCTATAAATATTAGGTTTTCGTTTTTCCTTGTACTTTTAAGGTTGAAAAAAGAAAAGTTATAAATCGGCCCAGAGGCCAAGCTATTTTCAAAATCGCGTATTGCCAACGCGGGTGCCATTTGCGAAAATATTTGAGCATGGAATCTCGGAAATATTTTTGGGTTTTTCCTTTTTTAACTTGAAAAAAACTCTGACCTATCCTGTCCAAACAACGAGCCGCGGGAGTATAAAATACCTTCCAGCCGGCTTCCCAAACTTGCCGGCAATAATCTACTTCCTCAAACCAAATAAAATATTTCTCGTCTAACCCCCCTATTTCCTCCACCACCTCTTTTCTTATTAGAAAAAATGATCCGCGAATAGAGTCAACTTCGGCCTGCCGAGAATAATCAAAATCTTTTTTTAAATACCCATTCAATACTTGGGGGAAAATATGGGGGATTTTCAAAATTATGGCCATCTGATCTCGCCAAGTGGGGAAATTGCGCGCCTGGGGAACAGTCTCTCCTTTCTTGTTTATCAAATGACAGCCTGCCACTCCGGCCTCCGGATGCTTATCCGCCCAACTGATCATATTGGCTAAAGTATCGGGGAAAACTCGCATATCCGGATTTAAAAGCAAAATATAATCCCCTCGAGCTTTTTTTATGGCCTGATTATTGGCCCTGGCAAAACCCAAATTCTCTTGGTTGGCTATCAAATTCACCCGGGGAAATTTTCTCTTCACCATCTCCGTAGTTCCGTCTCCGGAATTGTTATCCACCACGAAAATTTCCCAATCAAAATCGATCTGACTCCGAAAAATAGCCTCTAAATTCTCTTGAAGCAGATCTTTTACTTTCCAAGAAACTATAATAATAGATAATTTCATAAAAATTAAACCTTAGGTCTCTTAATATTTTTCCTCTCCTTCCAGGCAGCCAAAAATTCTTTTAAAAGGTAAGGTTCAAAAATCAAGGCAAAAACAAGCATTTTCAACTCAAAAAAAATAATAAAAAATTTATTTTTTAGGTTTTGTAGATGCCAAAACTTAAAAAAAATGATCTGCTGACCGCGAATTGACCATTTTTTAACTTGCTTGCTTTTATTTTTTCGATTTAGAATTACTTGCCAATCCTTATCTCCCCGTGAAATAGCGGTACGATCATGATAAACTCGAGCCCTTTCAACGCACCGACAAATAAAACCGTTTAAAAACAATCTATACCCCAAATCACAATCTTCTTTATACATAAACATCAACTCCTCAAAATACTCACCCTTCCCCTGCTTTATACTCTCTAAGGCGGATATTCGATAAAGTCCAAAAGCACCGGAGGGGGAAATTATTTTTGGCGGTTTATAAGAACACTCTTTTTGTCCTTGCCCCGCGTCCGTAAACCTGAGACCGGCCAAAAGTCGAATGCCGCAAGTATCTATTATATTAGTTCTCTTTTTATGGGCGAAATCCCAACGCAAAATCTTGGGGCTAACCGCTCCCAGATCACGGTCACTCTCCAAAACCTTTACCAATTTTGACAAAACTCCCTCTTCTAAGAACATATCCGGATTTAAAACACAAAAATATTTAGCCCCCAAATTCCGCGCTCGTCCAATCATCTTGTTGTAAGCTTGAGCAAATCCCAAATTCTCGCCATGATGAATAATTTCTATATGCGGATATTCTTTTTTAAAATATTTTTGATTAGGATTTTTACTCTCCGGAGTATTATCAGCCACTAAAATTTTAAAATCTATATCCTGCCGGAAAAGACTGGGCAAAAAATACGGCAGATATTTAGCCGTATTTTCACCATAAGTTATAAATCCCACTACCAGCTTCATAGGATTAAATTATCATTTTATCTTGAAGCTTGTTTTTAGCTAAAAGCTGGGCTTCCAAATAAGTATCAAAAGTTCCCGCATCCAACCACTCTCCCTTAACCATAGCTACCTCCAACTCATTTTTGGCTAAATAATAATTATGGAGCTCAGTAATTTCCAATTCTCCTCTTTCCGAGGGCTTAACTTGCTTAGCTGCTTTAACCGCGCGAGAGTCGTAAATATATAAGCCGGTAATAGCGTAGTCGCTTATCCATTCCTTTGGCTTCTCCTCTATCTGCATCGCCTTTTGCTTATCATCAAACTTAACCACCCCGAACCTCTCCGGATCAGAAACTTTTTTGGCAAAAACCTTACCCCCGCCTTCAAAATTTTTTATATCTTCACTGAAGTCATCTTCAAAAATATTATCCCCCAAAACCATAGTTACATCATCATCGTCTATAAAATTTTCACCCACAATAAAAGCATCGGCCAAACCCCGCGGTTCATCCTGAATCTCATAAGTAAATCTGACACCAAAATCCCGGCCACTTCCCAATAAATTCAAATAATGCCCGGCATATTCGGGGGCAATAATTATCAAAATATCTTTAATTCCGGCCTTGATCAAAGTATTAAGGGGATAATAAATCATGGGCCGATTATAGACCGGTAATAGCTGCTTGCTGGTTATTTTAGTACAAGGCCTGAGTCTGGTGGCGCTCCCGCCGGAAAGTATGATACCCTTCATAATATTACAAACTCAAAGGTCAAAACTAAAAATTTAATATAATAATGTAAAAAAATCAGCTTTGATTTTTTAGTTGCAATTTTGAATTTTGAGTTTTTTAATCTGCTTATTTTACTTTTTATACTTATTTTATATTACTTTCTACTATAATATTCCCTTAAAGCTTCCTGCCAAGATCTTAAAGATTCCAGTTTAGTATTTAACAATACCGAATATTTGGGTCTCTGGGCCGGGCGAATATATTCTTTTGAGCTAATCGGCTTTAATTTAATATTTTTTATATTTTTTAATTCCAACAAATATCTGGCCCCTTCATGCCAGCTGGCGGGACCGGTGTTGGTTAAATGATAAATATCATAAGGCATCCTGGTCTCTAATATATTCTTGGTGGCTTGACTTAAATCGCGAGTATAAGTAAAACAGCTTATCTCTTCCCCTTTTATCATTTTCAGCTCTTCTTTTTCCCGGGTTAATCTCAAGACCAGATCAAAAAAACTGGGCTTGGCATCCGGATTGTTACCCTTGGGGCCGAAAAGCTTAGAGGTACGAATTAAATACCATTTAAGACCCCGCCCGCTTCTTTTGATAATTTCTTGCTCGCCCATTAACTTAGTTTTTCCGTAATGATTAATCGGGCCGGGGCGATCATTTTCGCAATACCCTTTTTCTTTGTCTCCGGCAAAAACATGATCAGTAGAATAATGAACTAAAACCGCGCCGGACTCCAAAGCGGCTTGAGCTAAGAACCCCACTGCTTCCCCGTTAATTTTTTGAGCCAATTCAAATTCTTTCTTATCCTCTTCGCACTTATCCACAGCATTATAAGAAGCGGTATTTATAATAAAATCCGGTTTAATTTCTTTAATTTTATGGTTTACCAAATCCTCATCGGTTATATCCACATCTTCCTTGTCCCAAGAGATCACTTCATAATCAGTAGAAAAATCCCTCACTAAAATACTACCTAAATTACCTTGAGATCCCAATATTAAAACTTTAGCCATAAAAAATTCAATTACAAATATACAAATCTAATCACCGGCCTCACCGGCCTAGTCGAAATAATTGAAGCTGGTCGTATTCAGCTAAGAGGGCAAATTACACAAATAAAAAAATATTAATTTATTAATATAATAACGGTATTTTCACCGCTTATACTTTAATAAGAGGTAAAATAACGTAACCCCACGGAACTTTAATATTAGATTAATTCAGAAAAACCCTATTGTCAATTAAAATCGCTTTTTTGCTATTCCCATCCCTGTCTAACCAAAAGATTGGGGGCGTTTAAAGGATCGGCCATAATTTCCTTAACTATTTTTTCCATTCTCACTTTTTGCGAACCTTTTATAAACAATAAATCTCCTTCCTCCATTCTTTCTTGCACAAACCTGCCGGCCTCAGGAGAAGCGTCAAAGTTAAAAATATCCTCTTTCCTCATTCCGGCCTCTCGAGCTGCCCGGGCAATATCCAAAGCTCTTTCCCCCACTACTACCAAGATATCAAATCCGGACTCAAACACTTCTTTACCCACTAAAAGATGCCCTTTTTCTGTATAGCTACCCAGCTCCATCATATCCCCGAGTATAGCCCATTTTCTCCCTTTTTCGCCTAAATCAATTTTGCGAATAAATTCCAAAGCGGAGTTAGTGGACTGCGGAGAAGCATTGTAAGTATCATCTATAATTAAAGTATGCTTTATTCCTTTGATAAGATTCATTCTTCCCGGAGGGAGATAAAAATCTTTTAAGGCCCGGGAGATCTCCACTAAATTCATATTATAACCTATGCCCACAGCTGCGCCGGCTAAAGCGGCATAAATAGCGGAGTAACCGATTGTTCTCGGCAGAGTAATCGGAACCACCGAACCTTCATAATTAAGTTTAAAGCTTATTCCGCTCATATCCTCTATGTCTCCATCCTCTTCAAATTTGAAAACTAAATTCTGTGCCCTGACATCAGCTTTTTCTTCAAAACCATAACTCAAAACTTTATTAGTGCTTTTTTGGGAAAACTCGCGGACGCTTTTATCATCATAATTTAAAACCGCCCACCCCCCCTTATTAATTTTTTCTATTATTTTCCTTTTTTCTTTTTGAATACCGCGAAAGGATTTAAAAAACTCTAAATGAGAAGAACCGATCGAGGTTATCACTCCCACCCGGCATTTAACTATACTTAAAAGATAATCCATATCTCCGGGCCTGTCCACTCCCATTTCCAAAACCAAAATTTTGGGATAATTTTTATCCTTCCGGATTATCAACCTGCCCGCTCTTAAAAAAATTCTAAGCCAAGCCCAGAGCGACCTACCCGGTGCTTCGGCTCCTATCACCGTCAAGGGAACTCCGAGTTCATTGTTATAATTTTTAATACTTCTTCTGACTTTAAACCGATAAGACAAAACCGTGTAAATCGCCTCCTTGGTGCCGGTTTTACCCACGCTGCCGGTTACCCCCACTATCTCCGGCTTATATTTAGCCAAAATTATTTTAGCCAAAAATTTTAATTTTAACTGGATTATTTTTTTCATATTTTAAAAACTAATTTTGCTAAATTATACTCAACCAAAGAAACTCAATAGTCAGACACCCCCGCCAAAGGCGGTGGCTTGATGAGTGGGAGTTCCCTCAAA